>JAJFIP010000327.1 GCA_021774875.1 Emcibacter sp. | reverse complement strand
ACCCAAAGATGCAGACTGAACTTGTCGCCGCCCATCATCCCGCCGAGCATCCCCCCAAACATATTCATGAAGGCCTGTCCCATTTCCTCACCGAGCTTGTCCATCTCCTTATTCGCCTTGCTGCGGGCTTTCTCCATCTGTTCTTTTTTCTTCTGCTCCATGATTTCTTTGGTGAGGTACATGATGGAAATACCGTGCGGTTTCAATACAGCTTCAGCCAGGGGCTTACCGGCCGATGCTTTAAAGTTGGCAATCTCAATCCGGCCGCCGTTTTTATCTGTGGGGGTGAATAGTTCGATGGTGCCCTTGAGCGATTGAATATAGTGTGCGGAACGCGCCGGGTTTTTCAGGCTCACCTTATGGGTCAGCGTTGATGCGCCATCGTTAGGGTGAAAAAAACTGCTGATATTTTTTCGTTCCTTGTTAAGCAGAATCATTCCTGTATCATCCACCGCGTATGTGAGTTCCACGCTCCGGATACCCAGTGCTTTTGAAACCGCGCGGCCCATCACCTTGAGCTCCACTTCGCATTCCCCAAAAAACTTACCGGTTGTTCGCGTATCCTTGACTTCAGTAAACATCACCCTCGCATCGGTTAGCCTTTCGGGTCCAGCAAACGCGGGTACCGCTGCCGATAGACACAGCATCGTCAAAAAGAATCGCAATCGGTTTTTCATGGGGCCTCCTTTTTCCGGGTACAATAGATAATTCGTAACGGGGCTTATCTATTCAAGTTAACGGTGAAGCCCCTGAATTCAAAAATTAATTTTAAAAAACCAGGTTATGCAGCAGCTTGAATTTGATATCGATCCAGCAAGTGAGAAAATTCGGCTGGATGTCTACCTGACCGAAGCGCAACCTGAAGTCTCCCGCAATTTCGTCAAGAAGTTGATTGATGAGGGACGCGTCCAGGTCAACCAGCGTCCGGTCAAGGCCAATTATCGGCTCAAGTGCGGGGACCGGGTGGAGTTGGAAATTCCCGATACGACTCCGCTGGAGTTGACTCCCGAGGATATCCCGCTCAGTATCCAGCACGAAGACGAGCATCTCATTGTGATCGATAAACCTGCCGGGCTGGTGGTGCATCCTGCCCCTGGGCACCCCGGCGGCACGCTGGTCAACGCTCTCCTGTTTCACTGCACCGACCTCAAAGGCATTGGCGGAGTTGAGCGACCGGGTATTGTCCACCGTCTCGATAAAGACACCAGTGGCCTGATCGTGGTTGCTAAAACAGATCAGGCGTTAGCTTCCCTGCAAAACCAGTTTCAGGAACGCACAATCAAGAAGGTGTATCTTGCTTTGGTCAAGGGACAATTGAAACCGGCAAAGGGCGTGGTCCGCCTCCCGATCGCGCGGCACCTCAAGGATCGGAAGAAAATGGCCACAGGAACGGGCGATGAAGGTCGCGCCGCTGAAACCGCCTACGAAGTGGTCCTTCATATGGACGGGTACGATCTGGTCCGCCTGTTTCCCAAAACTGGCAGAACTCACCAGATAAGAGTCCACCTGGCTTCGCTGGGGCACCCTATTCTTTCCGACACCCTTTATGGAGGTCGGTCAAGAGGTCGGGAACCTGCTCTTGACCGTCAGGCTTTGCACGCACACAGGTTGGAAATCATCCATCCGCAAAGTGGAGAGGCGATGGTATTTACCTCGCCGGTGCCCGAGGATATGGCGAAATTGATTCCGAATAGGGAATCCCTGGGTCTTTAAAAGCAGCCCGTACAAAAACCACTACTACCTTTTTAGTCGGGATCCTGTAGGGGAATCTTTTACCCTTCTCCCTGTGGAAAAAATGTGGGCAAACGTAAACCTTTGGAAAAACAAATGCACACCGGCCTCAATGCCCGGAAACCCGGTCTAATACATTACGTAATTTTTTCATAAAAATCATATATTTACTTAAATTATCCCAGAAGAACTTTGGAGCCGCCGATCTTCAGTTCGCCAAAAATGTTTTCCACAAATTTTAGCCCGCCCTCAAGGGAGCAGGTTGATTCCCCAGTAAATCAAGTCAATTTAGGGTCACCAACTTATTGGCATAAGTAATCCCTCTAAACAAAGGCCATTTTTGATAACCTTTCTCACTTACTAATTTTTCCTTCTCGCATACACAGTAAAATAGAGTCCATTTACCTATCAAATTTTTGACGCTCCTGAAATAGGGGAAGCCACTACGCATGCCGGGTTTACATTTCGTCTCCCTCTAATTGAACCTGAATAGACTGGTTCATCCGGCTAAAGACCTCAAATTCCCCCAATAACATTGGATCATCTTCACCCCAACTCAGGAAACCCGCATGGTTCCTGAATGAAAAGCGGTTCAAAAAATACCGACTATCATAATTCACATTAAGCGGGGAAAACCTGTGGACAACTCGCGCATTGCCCCATGAAGTCCATTGATTTCTAAAACCTTAACGTTTCCCGATTAATTTACAGGCAGCCCTTCAACGTGAATATTTTTAGTACTTTTTTATGGAAAAAGGACCTGTCAATTACGGTTTACCCTAAAGTTCATATAAAAACTCAACAACCCTTCAGTAATAAATATTGATTCCAAATAATTTAGCGCATTAGGA
>JAJFIP010000326.1 GCA_021774875.1 Emcibacter sp. | reverse complement strand
CCATTTTGCCGATGACGGAACAGCGGTCCTCGATCGTCTGGACGGAAAGCCGCGCCCTGGCACCGGAATTGATGGCGTTGGATCCGGACGCGTTCCTTCGGGAGCTTGGCAGCCGTTTTGGCGATTATCTGGGGACCCTTGAGGTCGTCAGCCAACGGTGGGCCTCTCCACTGTCGCTGACCCTTGCCGAACGCTATTTCAGCGACCGGCTGGTTCTGATCGGGGATGCGGCCCACGGGATTCACCCGATTGCCGGCCAGGGGGTTAATCTGGGTTTTCGCGACGTCGCCGCCCTGGCGGAATGCCTTGTCGATGCGCATCGTCTGGGTCTGGATTTGGGTGGCGGCACCCATCTTGAACATTACCAGCAGCTTCGCCGCTTCGATAATTTCATGATGGCGGCGATGACCGACGGCATTAATCGCCTTTTCTCAAACGATGTAAAACCGGTTCGCCGGGTGCGCGACATGGGCCTTGCCGTCGTCAACCGGCTGGGGCCGTTGAAGCGCCGTCTCATGCGCCATGCGATGGGCATGCCTCGGGGCGGTTGGGAAAACGGCCCGCGTCTTATGCGCGGCGAACCTCTTTAGGCATCCCCGGTCTTTCTGTCCGGCGTTACGACCGGGTTTCGCTTTCTTCGAGGCTGCGCGCCGCGTCCACCAGCATGATCGGGATGCCGTCACGGACGGGAAAGGCAAGGCCGGCCTTGTCGCTGATCAATTCTCCGGCAGCCTCATCATAGCGCAAAGCGGTTTTGGTCAGGGGACAGGCCAGTATATCCAACAGCCTGGGATCAACCTTGCCAAAATTCATTTTTTCTGTTTCGCGCTTCATGCTGAAATATTCCTCATTGTAAAATTCTATCTTCTATTGCTGCCTGACCACCAGATAGATCAAACTCCATCATTTGAAGCATCAGATCAAGGCGGCCTTTTAAACTGACTATTTCCAGAAGTGCCTGTTTCTCTGCGGCACTAAAGGGACAGATCATGGCCAGAGCATTAACCAGCTCCTCATCACAGGCCTTTTCCAGTGACTCCCACCTTGGCACTATATTATACAGCTTTAAATATTTTTCCACGGTCAAAACCAATTTCTGTCTCGGGGTATCATCGGCACGAAGTGGCGCCGCGCAAACTGCCTGAAATCGATCATAAAGCACCCGAACCTGACGAAAAGTCTGAGTTCGGGGGAGTAATTCTTCAACAATGTCATAGCGACACAACCCGGTCAGTAACAGGGTGAAACCGCCACTTTCATTTTCGGAAAGTTCGGAAATCATACCAACACAGCCTGTGGTATATAGCGACCTGCCCCGCGGGGCGGTCCCCCGCTGGTCATTGCCTTCCTGCTCTGCCAGAGGAGATCCCAACGGCTGGATCATGCCAATAAGACCATTTTTCTCGCGGGCAAAATATACCATGTCCAGATAACGGGATTCAAAGATGTTCAGGGGCAAATGCCCTTTTGGCAGCAGCAAAGTCCCGGTTAGAGGAAATACCGGCAATGTGTCTGGCAATCGTTCCAATCCAAACAAATTCATCTTCCTTAAAGTTTAAGAAAAAAGAATACTCGACAGTTTTTTGCGAACCATCACGGTAAAAGGTTCCATGGGACCAACAATTTCAAAAAACTTTACCAGTTGTTTTCGCGCCCCGTCCTCATTCCAGCTCCTGTCGAGTGATACAATATGCAGCAGATGATCAGCGGCCTGTTCCTGCTCCCCTTGCGCCCATAATATCAACGCCAGATCAAAGCGGGCCTGATGATTATTCCCGTCTGCTGCTATAGCATCTGTCAGGGCACTGGCATCACCAAGATCACCAAGCTGTGCCGCCATATCCAGAGCCGCCCGTGCCGCTATTATCGCGTCATGATTTTCATGCTGCTTGGGTGTGCTGCTTAGGATAGAGGTCGCATTTTCCAGATCATCCAGTCGAATCAGGCACTGGGCCAACCCGGCAATGGCCAGCGGATTTTCCGCCTCTGCCTGCAATGCCTGTGAATATAATGCCCCGGCATTCTGGTAATCTTCTTCTGCGAACAGCCCTGCCGCCTGTTCTATCATTTGCTCTGTGGGGGAAGGCTGCATTTCGGGGGCAAAACGAGCGATGAATTCCTTGACCTCGGCTTCCGGTTTCACCCCGGAAAAAGCATCCACAGGCCGTTGACCGGAAAAGACCACTACCGTGGGTACCGACTGGATTTTCATCTGTGATGTGAGTTGCTGGTTTTTTTCAAAATCAACCCGGACCATATGGACCGCGCCACCGGCCTGATTGATTATCTTCTCAAGGATCGGGGTGAGCTGTTTGCAATTTTCTGACCATTCAGAATAAAAACTGACCAGCACTGGCACCGCCGCAGATTTTTCGATCACATCCACCATGAAAGTGGACATGTCAGTATCTTTGATCAAAGGTCCGGCTACTTCCTGCATAAAAAATCCTCACATTAATATATTATATTACTATAGACCCAAATTACAGATTATCAAAATCCAAAACATGGGGGTTAAAGCCGAAATGGGCGATAAATTTCATCAGATCGGATGCGCATATTGTGGTTGTGGCCTCATTATGGAGCGGGTGGTAATTAAGAAGATCACAAGCCATCATCTTTTTGTCCAGCACCACAATAAGTTTCTCAGGCACCCCGTTAACAAGACAAAACGGCGTCACCGACCCTGGTGTCACACCCAGCATATCCCTCATGGCTTCCCCACTGGCAAAGCTGAGGCGTTTAATGGGCAGTTTACCCGATTTAAACAGTCCGACCATATCCAGTTTGCGGTCTTCCAGCAGCACCACTAGCAAATATTGGCCCTTTTTATCTTTCAGAAACAGGCTCTTGCAGTGACCGCCCGGGATTTCACCGCGCAAATGCTGGCTTTCCTCAACTGAATGCAGTGGCGGGTGGCGAAAAGTAGTAGTTTCGATTCCCAGAGCTTTGAAACAATCAAACAGTTCCTGTTCACTAGCTGGCATGAAATATCCTTTGAAAAACACATTAATTCCCCTTGTTTTAGGCGGAAAAAACCCTGCTTGCAAACAATTGATGTTTTTTTGAAATTACCCTTGATTTTGATAGGGTAACGGCTATTATCCGCCGCACAGTCACAAATGTGGCTAAATTTTTTGGAACGCGGGCGTAGCTCAGGGGTAGAGCGAAACCTTGCCAAGGTTTAGGTCGTGAGTTCGAA
>JAJFIP010000325.1 GCA_021774875.1 Emcibacter sp. | reverse complement strand
CACCTCGAGATAAGTTCTCCCTGAGAGCCGTGGAAGACCACCACGTTGATAGGCTGGATGTGGAAGCGCGGTAACGCGTGAAGCTGACCAGTACTAATTACTCAATCGACTTGAAATTATTCGTCATGAACAGAGATTAGATGATCTTAGTAATGTTCCCGGAGTTACAAATAACTCCATGGAACGAGCTCAAGACTTACTTGGTTTTGTATCCAGTGTTAAAAAAACACTATGATACGAGCTCAAGGCTTACTTGGTTTTGTATCCAGTGTTCAAAAGAACACTATGATACGAGCTCAAGGCTGCTTTTGTGAGCGCAGCGAGGCAAGGCCAAGTGGCCGTCGCGACTTATGTCGCGGAAGCCTAAGCGCAAGCGACGGCGCCTGAGGCAAAATAAAAAGATCTGATCCAGACGCTTATTAAATCAAATAACTCAATATTAACAGAACCACCTCCATCCGAACGCAAGTGAGGCAAGGCCAAAGGCCGCCCGAGCTAATGCGAGGAAAGCCTGAGCGCAAGCGCCGGCGATTGAGGCAAAACAAAAAACTTAATATCTTTAATTGACCTGGTGGTCATAACGTTTGTGTCCCACCCGGTCCCATCCCGAACCCGGAAGTGAAACCAGATAGTGCCGATGGTACTTCGTCTTAAGGCGCGGAAGAGTAGGTCGTCGCCAGGTCTATTAAGGATATTAGAGTGCTCAACCAGCACAGCGGTAGCACATACAAAAATACTTAAAAAACCCATTCACAATTTCAAAGCCATAACCCTAAGCGGTTAACTTTGAAGATAAACCGCCCGGAAGGCGGTTTTGTTGTATGTAATTTCCGCGCTCAAGTAGCCGCTCGGGCAGAGCGGCGAAAGCGCAAACAAAAAGAATATCGCGGGGTGGAGCAGTCCGGTAGCTCGTCAGGCTCATAACCTGAAGGTCAGAGGTTCAAATCCTCTCCCCGCAACCAAGATCAAGCCATTGATAATAAACAATTATCAATGGCTTTTCTGATTCTAACGCCAACACCTAATAAACCCTTTAGGTAACGTATAGGTAACACAAGGGCGGGAAAAATCGGGCGTGAATGAGGGGAGTTTGTGGGGATTCACACTTTATGTTAATTATCTAATTTCAAAAAATAATTGTTGTAGTTTGTGTTTCATTTGAATTGGACAAATTTCGAGCATCCTCCCAACCAATAAAGTTGCATCTGAACGCAACCAAACATTTTGCCAAGTAATATTACGGATGTCTTCGACCATATAATTGATCCAATTATCTGAATTGTGAATTATCTTGTTGGATTTAATTATTGTGATTAATAACAATTGGGCAATTTTGGTCTGATCTATTTTTTCAATCGACTTCAAACTTGATATGTATAGCGCTGTTTCTCTTGCCCAAATTCCCATTGAGTTATCCGACTTGGATTCCCCGTAAAGCGAAATGTAATATGCTAGTTCAGCAGCATACTTGATATTTTCTTCTACTGGTTCAAAAGTATCAGCTTTTTTAATCCAAGATAGTAATTTACTTTCTGACTTTGATGGAAGGTTCAAAAACATACCAAATTGTATTAGAACTGCGCTTATAGATAACCAGTCATTTTTTTCATTCTGGTCGAATGAATTTTCTAGGATTCGCGTAAGTCCTTCATTTTCTAACCATTCAACAATTGTTGGCTGATTTAAGCTTTCAAGTAATGTTATAGGTTGACCCGTAAAGAATGCTTCCTTGAGCTCTTTTTTAGAAGTGAAAGGGAATGTAGCTGCTTTTGGAATTCTCAAGCCATTAATATCAAACCCAATATCATCTATAAGACAATCTTTGACAAATGTAGGAAGCTTATTTTCCAGTTTGTTTTTGTTAAATGAATAATTAACTCCAAAAACCCGTAGTCTTTCTGGACTAACCACCTTTGGGTCAATTTGTGAGGGATATTCTTTTTTGTGATCGAATAAATTGTTGAAGTTAAACTGATAGACCTGTTGTAAAATCGCATCAATTAGCTCAGTTTGCGGTGTGCTGAGTTTTTTCATTAATTGCTGAGCATGAAGCCAAGCAATAAGGCACCTAAAATCTACAGGGAAGTTTTTGGAAGGTTCTGTCAAAGTAAAATATTGCCAAGCTTTGAACAAGACCTTAACTTCATTCGATGAGCAAACCATATCGTTATTTTAAGAATTCACCTGAGATCATCCATCTGGCAGTTCTGATGTATATTAAGTTTCCGCTTTCATTGAGACATGTGGAGGATTTACTATTTGAACGCGGCATCGATATCTGTCACGAGACGATCCGTTTGTGGTGGAACAGGTTTGGTCCAGAACTTGCCTCAAAAATCAGAAAAAGGCGTATCTCTTATCCTAAGAATTATTCAAACTGGAGATGGCATTTGGACGAAGTGTTCGTCAAAATCGGAGGTAAAACTCATTATCTTTGGCGTACCCTTGATCACGAAGGTGAGGTTCTGGAAACCATCGTAACCAAGAGAAGAGATAAGAAATCTGCGCTTAACCTATTGAAAAAACTCCTAAAACTCTATGGTCGGCCCACATCCATTGTGACTGATAGATTAAGATCATATCGTGCCGCCATGAATGAACTTGGATGTGCTGATAAACAAGATGTGCGCAAATGGCTGAACAATCGAGCTGAGAATAGCCACCTGCCTTTCCGACGACGGGAATATGCCATGCAGGGCTTTCGAAAAGAGGAGACTCTTCAGAAATACACTACTATATATGCTCAAATTTACAATCATTTTAACGGAGAACGGCACCTCGTAAACAGACATATATTTAAGGAATTTCGTTCAGAATCTATGACTGAATGGCGCTTTCTCACGGCATAAATAATTTGTTTTTAAATGCCTCTTTGACCAATTTCAGTTTCCTTTGACAGCGCCGGCCGGCCGGATACATGACTGCAAACCTAAAACGCTATTAACGACAAATAAACCTTGCAAATAGGGAGGTGTCCATACATGACAGTGCCCACATAAATGACCACCAAAAGCAGAGTCAGGTTACTTTAATAGGCGAATTTTGTACCAAGGTTGCAATTTTTGAACTGAAAAAGCGCGCACTCCATAATATCAGGCTTTCAAGCTCTACAGGTGGCAAGAAACGTTGGACATCTTCTTTGGCATCATTCCAGTTAATTAGACTGACCTTTTCCAAGAGCACAGTTTCCAACCAGCCAATATCCACAGATAATTGATCATCACCTGACCAAGGTCCAAATTGCTTCAAAGCACTTTCTAAATGCTCAAGGTTTGGAAAAATATTTTGCTTGATATACCAATTAAAATCATACCAGTCTCGGCCTTTTAGGAAACCCCTACAGAGAATTGCGTGAATTTTTAGGGCAAAATTACTTGGCAAGTCCTGATGACAAACCTCATAATCCAACGGAAAATCCAAAAATGAATACTGATAGGTCGAATATTTTGGCGGTTCCACATCAATTTCCAATTTTATTTTGAGTTTCCGCCGGCGATCGCCTGACCCAATTGATAAGTCCAATTGGTTGGCAATTGAATTATCCTTAATCACCGCCTGCCTAATACGCTTATCCATACTCCCTTTCGGTAGAATTTCAGAATATAAGCCAAATTCTTCGAATGTCGTTTGCAGCGAACTTAGATAGGGAGACCAGTTAAAATTCACATTGGTTTCTTTGAGCATAAAATCCAGGTCTTCGGAAAAGCGGGGAAGCTTATGAAGTATCCTAAGGCTTGTCCCCCCCTGAAAAGCCGCTATTTCAAAAAACTTACTCCGCCATAATCCATATAATGCAACCTCTTGCATTATTTCTTTGATAGCTTGTTCTTCTTCTATTGTATTTCTGGCACTATAGCGTTTTAATCTTTTCTGGATTATAGAGATCATCCCTGCACCCCCTCTGTTATGGCCTGTTCCGAACGTAACGCTTCCTGCAAGCATGTAATAAACTTCTTAACCCTCTGGTGTTTATAGACAGACTTTAAAATTTCAAAATCTTGTGGGGCAATATTTGATAATTGTTCATACTCAATTCTCAGACCCTTCACAATCCAACCCAAATTTTGCCATTCAACTTTCCGGTAACAAACCAAATCCATCATAGCTCGTAATGGAGAGGCAACAAGCATTGTGTGACCTTTAATATGAACACGTTCAACCAGTTCCAAAAAACCAATCAGATGAACAGCAAGCGTATGAAAGGTAAACTGCCCCAACTCAGAATGATTATATTCTTTAGATTTGCGTGAGGGGATAATGCTACTGGTCGTAAAAACAGTTTCAGGAATCCAGCCATGATAAGCAAGAGCCGTTTCTAAAGACACATAACTTCCAGGATGTAAAGCTTGAGCAAGCGCAAAGGGATGCACAGCATGTTTACGAAATTTCTCTGATAAAATATATAGCCCTCTGCGGATCCGCATGATCTCTCCAGTTTTAAGCGCCCGATTGACCAAACCATAACGTCTCTGATCACTCCCGCCTAATATTCTGGCAAGCTGCGTTTCAGTAAAAACCCGATCTGTAAATTCGTGATCATTAATATCTTTTGCAAGAACATTCATATAATACCATAAGCTTCTATATTTTGGAAGTATTTGGTATTATATTGCATTCACAAACAATAAGCAAGCTCTATATCTCACGCCAGCCAACTGCAAAAATAATATTTCGCGAGATCAGGCGCTCAATCATACCCTCGAATTAAAATACCCATACTGGCCGCACACAAAACGGCTCTGTCACTTTAACTTTTTTGAGGCGAAGAATTTTCAACTGAAGTCTAGATCAATCAGTACTTGTCACAAGATTCCATTCGGTCATTGCGAATGACCGTAATGTTCTTAGTGTTTGTCTTGAAATGAGATGTCGTTGAGTATTGAATAGGTTGTAGATTGGGCCGTAAATTGAAAGAAATATTTGGGTTGATTTATGGGATTTGAATAGTTGCATCTTTTGTTCCCGTCGTCGGATGGGGACATGGGAACTTTCCGCTCTATTGTTCAGTCTGTTGGTTGTATCATGCAAATGCTCTATATTTAAATCTCGGAGTGCTGCGCCGTAGGATCTCAATTTATCGGTAACGATTTTTGTAGGCGGGATACCCTGATTATGTAGTAATTTTCTGAGAATTCTTAGGGCAGTTCGTTTGTTTCTGCGCTTTTGCACCAAGACATCCAGAACTTCGCCTTCTCCATCTACGGCGCGCCATAGATACATCGGTTTGCCGCCAATATTGACGATTACTTCATCTAAAAACCATTCTGCATGGGGTCGAGGCCGTCGTTTTTTGATACACTGGGCGTAATCACTTCCAAACTTAAGAACCCATCGACGAACTGTCTCATAGCTGACATCAATGCCGCGCTCAGCCAATAATTATTCAACGTCCCGGTAACTCATGGTAAATCGAAAATAAAGCCAAATAGCCTGCTTTATGATATCAGGGTGGAAGTGATGTCGATGATAAGAGATTGTTTTCATTAAAATCATATAACATAGAATTTGGAATAAGTTAACGTGTCAAGCCCTATTTTGGGGGCTAAACTAGAGGAATTTGAAGGGAACAGGTAAATATTAACAATCAGCAAATTCAAGTATCTGTTGAAGCCCATCGAACCAGGCTTGTGCCATTTGGTTGTATAGAATATTCGTCGGGTGATTAATTAGATTGGCATGCCGCCCCAAGGTGATTGAGGTGGGGTCCTCGGCATTGTCCAGAAACAGCGAATATAGGTCAACGGTGGAAATATTGTATCCTTCATCAGCATATGTCGGTATGAGTGTGTCTCTTATGTAAACATTAAAATCCCACAAGTTTTGATTGAAGTGGGCATAGGGCGGAATTTGTGCGACGATAAGATGTGCCTTCGGCTTAGCCGTTATGATAGTATCGACCAGTATTTTGAGTCGCCTCGGACTTTTGTCATTAATTCCATTGATGCCAACTAATAGCAGGATTACATCGGGTTTATCATTAGTAATATAACGTGCAACATTGCGGTTGATTTTGCCTATTTTCTGGCCGCCATAGCCACGATGGTTATCCTGACCCAAAGCCCGAAGATCTAATGTTGGTATATTTTCAGGGGACCCGAACTTGCCATCCCAAGGTTCAGGGGATTGACCAACATATTGGACATTACATCCTGCATTAACAAGTCGCGTATAAAGACCACTTCGATAACCAAATTCAAAAGGTACAATCCAATTCGGGTTATCAGTGTAGCCTGCAGTGATTGAATCGCCCAGTGGCATAATGCGGACAGGTCTCTTGGATTCCAGAATATATTCAATGGAAACCCAAGTTCCAGCAGTAACGGTTATTACGACCGTAAATAATATCAAAAGCAGCTTCATACTGTTATCCAAATTCCCTTAACTTCCCCACATATTGCCGATACCAATGATAATGGTGGATAGGACAAGAGCCGCTATGCCACTCCACACAAATATTCTGGTTTGGCGACTGGTTCCTTGCCATTCTTTAAGGGCAAAACCCCATAAAGTGGAAAATAGAATAATACTTGCCATATGGATGGTCCAGCTTGAAA
>JAJFIP010000324.1 GCA_021774875.1 Emcibacter sp. | reverse complement strand
AAAAGGCATAATCGCGCTGCATCATATGCGAAACGCTTTGCCGCCAAGGAGGCCTGCGCAAAAGCACTGGGCACAGGATTTGCCAAAGGCGTATTCTGGCGGGATGTGGGGGTCGTGCGCGATGTGCATGGAAAACCGCAGATCAAGCTTACGGGGGGTGCACTGACCAGGCTTCAGGAAATTACCCCTGATGGTGCCATAGCACAGATAGACCTGACCATGACAGATGACTGTCCCTGGGCGCAGGCAATAGTCCTGATTACCGCGATTTCACCACATTTGGTTGATAACTCTTGAGAATTACCCTATTTATGACTCTGGGTATTGAATTGATTAAATGGTGAACGGAATATATGTCTGAAATTAAAACTGAGGAAATGGCTCAAGACACGAGCATTGAGGAAAAAAAGGAAGAAAGCTGGATAAGTGTTCTGATCTGGGCGTTGCTTATCGCCCTTGTATTCAGGACTTTTCTGTACCAGCCTTTTAAAATTCCGTCAAAATCCATGATGGACAACCTGTTGGTGGGGGATTATCTGCTGGTGTCTAAAATGGCATATGGCTACAGCCATCATTCGTTCCCTTTCAGTCCGAATTTCTTTTCCGGACGGATTTTTGAAAGCCCGGTAGAGCGGGGCGATGTGGTGGTTTTCAGGTTGCCGCGTGAACCGGACATCTATTATATCAAGCGTATTGTCGGCCTGCCCGGAGATACTATTCAGATGAAAAAAAGCCGCCTTTACCTCAATGGTTCGATTGTGGAAAGGGAATATATTGGCGATTTTAAGTTATATAATGAATTTGGCAGGCTGGATAGTTATCCTAAATTTCAGGAAACCATGCCGGGCGGCAAATCATATATGACTCTCGATAACGGTTGGTTTCCTGGCGGACCTTCAGATGACACTGATGTATTTCTGGTACCCAAAGGTCATTATTTCGCCATGGGCGATAATCGGGACCATTCAAAAGACAGCCGCTGGAAGAAGAGTGAAGGCGTCGGTTACGTTCCTTTTGAGAATATTGTTGGCCGGGCAGAAGTAATCTGGGTATCATTTGATGACAATGCCCGGCTGTGGGAATTCTGGAAGTGGTTCCCCAAACAACGGCGTGAACGTATGTTCACAAGCATTAATTAATGCCAGAGCCGTCTCCAAAATCGTTAGGCCAATATAGTGACCTTTATGAAGTTCTGGGCTATGTTTTCACAGATACTGACCTGCTGCGTGAGGCCCTGACTCATCCGAGCCTTGAAGGCGGAAAGCAATATCAGCGGCTTGAATTTGTTGGTGACAGGGTATTGGGTCTGGTCATTGCTGAATGGCTGTTCGAACAATACCCGCAAGCGGATGAGGGCGGACTGGCCAGTCGCCATACCAATATGGTGCGTAAAGAAACTCTGGCTGAAGTCGCACTGGTAATGAATTTATCAGGCTTCATCCATATGGCTAAAAGTACCGAAGATAATGGCGGTCGGGGAAAACCGACCATCCTTGCTGATGTCTGCGAAGCGATCATTGGCGCAGTTAGTCAGGACGGGGGATATGATATGGCCCGCACACTGGTTCGTAAATTCTGGAAACGCTATATCAATCAGGAAACCATTGGTCAGCGGGACGCGAAAACAAGACTTCAGGAATGGGTGCAGGGCCGTCAAATGCCAACGCCGAAATATGTGGTTATCAGCCGTACAGGCCCGGCCCATGAACCATTTTTTACTATTGAAGCCCGGGTGAAGGATATTGAGCCAGCGGTAGGCAAGGGTCGCTCCAAACGGGAGGCGGAACAGGATGCTGCAACACAAGTTTTAAGCCACATAGAAAAGAAATAATAAAAGTTGAATGAGATGACTGAAATGAAAAGCCATTGTGGTTTTGTCGCCTTGCTGGGTGCGCCGAATGCGGGCAAGTCAACCCTGATGAATGCACTGGTAGGCAGTAAAATTTCCATTGTTACCCATAAGGTTCAGACCACCAGAACCCGCTTTATCGGCATCGCCCTGCATGAAAACAGCCAGATGATTTTTGTGGATACGCCGGGTATTTTCGAGCCTAAAAAACGACTGGAACGGGCCATGGTTTCTGCCGCATGGGCCGGAGCCAGTGATGCTGATGTGATTGTGGTGCTGGTGGATGCAGAACGGCGCATTGATGATAACAGCCGCCGTATCATTGACGGCCTTAAGGAAGCGGGCCGCAAGGCAATTCTTGCCATCAACAAGATCGACGTTATCAGGCGTGACAGCCTGTTAAGTCTGGTAAGTGAATTGAATGAGATGGGTGATTTCAGCGAGGTCATGCTGATTTCTGCCCTGAAAGGGGATGGTCTGGATGACTTGAAGAAGATCATCACCAAAAGCCTACCCCAAGGGCCGTGGTTATATCCTGAAGACCAGATGACCGATATTACCGAACGCATGCTGGCAGCAGAGGTTACGCGCGAAAAATTCTTCCTGCGGCTTCATCAGGAACTGCCCTATGCCGCAACAATAGAGACAGAAAGCTGGCAGGAAAAAAAAGACGGCAGCGTTCGCATCGAACAGATTATCTATGTGGAGCGGGAAACCCAGAAAGCCATCGTCATTGGCAAGGCCGGTCGAAGCCTGAAAGAAATTGGCAAAATGGCGCGTATGGAGTTGGAAGAAATGTTTGACCGCCGGGTTCATCTGTTCATTTTTGTCAAGGTCAGGAAGAACTGGTCTGATGATAAGGAGCGTTACCAGAATATGGGACTGGATTGGGTTGAATAGAGTAATTTTAAAATCTACACTAACATGTCCCGAATGTGGCCATCAGGTACTGGAAATAATGCCCGCCGATGCCTGTCAATATTTTTATGAATGTCAAGGGTGTAAGACGCTCCTGAAGCCATTGGCCGGAGATTGTTGCGTATTCTGTTCTTACGGTGATATTCCCTGTCCGCCAATTCAGCTAGGCGATGGGGAATGTTGTGATTGATCTTAAATTTATTCGGAATCAGCCAGTGTTTTTATTTCCAGAGCAGCCGCGATAAATTGCTTGTCAGCTTCGCTCGCACGCGCCGCTTCGATGGCAGTATTAAGCGCCAGTAGACTTTTCAGTTCTTCAGGAGCTTCTGGAATATTCTGATTTCTCAAATCTTGGGCAGTATCATTCATGTCACATCCTCTATGTCCAGAGGACATCATGCGACCTTAAGATAAATAAATCATTAACCTGACCTGAAAGGAATGGAAGTTTTTTTGGTTACGGTCCGCAGGGAGAAATTAGACTTGATCTGGGACACGCCGGGCAGGGCGGTCAGTACCTCCATATGCAGATGTTCATAGTCTGAGGCATCAGAGACAACCACCCTGAGCAGATAGTCCGCATCACCGCTCATCAGGTAACATTCCATGATCTGGGGACATTCGCGGACTTTCCGTTCAAATTCCGCCAGCTTTTCCCGGGTTTGTTTTTCCACCGTAATCTGGACAAAGACATCATCGGGCAGTCCGGCGGCAGATTGTTGAACGAGAGCAACATATTGATCTATGACGCCGCTTTCCTCCAGAGACTTCACCCGGCGCAGACAGGCTGACGGTGATAACCCAATCAGTTCAGCAAGATCATTATTACTGATCCGGCCATTGTTTTGCAGTGATTCAAGTATGGCAAGATCAATCTTATCAAAGCGAATATTTAGAAATTTATGCCGCATAAATGAGTTATTACACAATTATCTGCGAAATATCAAGCGATATATGGTGATTTTTGCAAGGATATTTTCTGAAAATTTACCTATAATTGAACCAGTATCTAATTCAGGATATAGGGAGGTATTTAAAGATGATTGTTGGCGTTCCAAAAGAAATAAAAGTTCATGAATATCGTGTTGGCCTGACCCCGGGTAGTGCGTCCGAATTTGTCCGCTCTGGTCATAAGGTTATTGTGGAAACCGGAGCCGGGGCAGGTATCGGATTTTCTGATGAGGATTATCAGGCTGTTGGGGCAGAAATTATCGCCACAGCGGCAGAGGTGTTCCAGCAGGCGGAAATGATCATTAAGGTCAAGGAACCTCAGCTTATCGAATGTGATATGCTGAACGAAAATCATCTGCTCTATACCTATCTTCATCTGGCCCCTGATCCAGCGCAGACAGAAGCCCTGATGAAGTCGGGTTGTACGGCCATCGCCTATGAAACTGTGACCAATGATGCGGGTGGCCTGCCGCTGCTCGCGCCCATGAGTGAAGTTGCCGGACGTATGGCCATACAGGCGGGGGCCCATGCGCTGGAAAAAGAATGTGGCGGTCGTGGCTTGCTGCTCGGCGGTGTGCCGGGGGTGGCTCCGGCCAAAGTTGTCGTCATTGGCGGCGGCGTGTCAGGCATGAATGCGGCGGAAATGGCCGTTGGTATGGGTGCAGATGTGAGCATATTTGACCGTAATCTGGATGTGCTCAGACGGCTTGATAACCGCTTTCGGGGTGCGGTTAAAGCCCGTTATTCAACCGGACATGATCTGGAAGAAGCTGTACTTGAAGCGGATCTTGTCATCGGCGCGGTTCTGGTGGCGGGTGCTGCGGCCCCGAAACTGGTCACGGCTGAAATGGTAAAGCGCATGAAAGACGGGGCTGTTATGGTTGATATTGCCATCGACCAAGGTGGCTGCTTTGAAAATTCCCATGCCACAACCCATGCCGATCCCACATTTATTATTGATGGCGTGGTTTATTATTGCGTTGCCAATATGCCCGGTGCCGTGGCCCGTACCTCAACCTTCGCCCTCAATAATGCTACCTTGCCATTCGGTCTGGCCCTGGCCAACAAAGGCTGGAAACAGGCCTGCAAAGATGATGCGCATCTGGCTAACGGCGTTAATGTTTCCGGTGGTTTTGTCACTTATGAGGCGGTGGCCAATGATCTGGGCTATGACTATCATCCATTGGAGATGTAACCCTTAACGCCAGTTCAGCAATTCTAATGTCACCCCGAACACCCCAACCGTCACTTTGGCTACCCACCCGTCACCCCGGACGCCCTAACGTCACCCCGGACTTGATCCGGGGTCCATCTTTCAACCCGCTCAACATCCCACCAAAATGGATTCCGGATCAAGTCCGGAATGACGAATATTCTTTTACAGCACTAATTTCTCGTATAGATTGAATTTAGTGTCCGCTTCCGACCCAGAGTGGATATAGCACTAGGAGTGATTTAAGGAATTTTTTATGCGGAAAATAGAACCCAACAAGCCATGCTGGTGCGGTTCTGGTAAGAAATATAAAAGGTGCCATTCAACCCAAGATAGGATTGCGCGCCGTAAACTAAAGAAAAGTCAATCTTTTGATCCCGCTGCAGCGGTACATTTCCTTGATCAGAAAAAGGCCGAAGAAATGAGACGTCAGAGCATGCAGGGAAAAGGTAAGCCGATCATTTCTGTAAATTTTAAAGGTAATAAAATTGTCGCTGTTGGCAACACCCTTCATTCCTCGCCAGAAGAGAAAACCAAAACATTTGCTGATTTTCTCAGCAATTATGTCCGTGAATTGTTTGCTCCTGAGTGGGGAAATGCTGAAATAGCAAAACCTTTCGATCAGCGACACATATTTATGCAATGGTATGATGGTCTTTGTAAGTTACAACAAAAATATTATAAGCAGGGCGAGGTTTTTGAAACACCTGCAACTGGTCTTGTTATGGCTTACAATTCATTAGCCTATAATTTGT
>JAJFIP010000323.1 GCA_021774875.1 Emcibacter sp. | reverse complement strand
TGATGCAGAGCTTTTCATCAACGGGAACCAATACTATCTCGAATGGGACACTGGCTCTGAGAGCAAGAAACAGTGGCAGAAGAGAATCAGCCATTACGACGGAGAGTTCACACTTCTCGTCGTCACCAGAGATGAAGACCGCCTACAAGACCTTCAGGAATGGTCGGAGCCTTTGGGGGAGTCTGGATACTTCACCACGATGGCGAATGCAAAACATACACCTTACGAAGCCATTTGGAAGCCGCTCGAAGGCGACCTTGTACCTCTTGAAAAACCTGTTGATAAAGTCGTGGCTTAATCAACCACGGTTCTCCCGACTCATTGTCTTCCGGGAAGATGATGTCCTGCTTCGGCAGAGTAGTTTGCTTTCCCCACTCAAGGATGTTTACACCCAAATGGTTTTACCAAGACGGTCGAGGGGATCTTCGTGTCAAGATTGGACAGCTCCACAGAGGAGACAGCGGTCAAGAACTGACTGTGTTGTTCCAGCGACGCGAGAGTTTCATATGGAAGGAAATAGCACGGTTCCATTATTCGGAACTACATCAGGTCCGTCAGTTGATGGATCTCGTCGATCGGTACATGAGCAGAATGATTACCGGTCACACCTTCGACGAACCGGCTCAGCCGGAGAGTCAATAAAGGTGGGGAGTGACCCGGCACTCCCCCCAACTTTTTGGAGGAACTCATGAAACGTTATTTTGACCGAGAAACAAACCACAGAGTTAAATGGTCCGAACAGCCTTGGATATTCTATTTAGTCATGGCGAGCTTCGTGCCAACTGTCGTTGCCCTGACGATATACGGATTTTTATTTCATTAAGGAGCATAAGTCATGAAGTCAGTCTTTGGAATTATCGGCCTTCTCGCTGCCCTCTTACTCACGGCGATGGATTTCTATACGTCCTACGTTGGGGCACACGCAATCATCCCTATCGATAAAGGGATTCTGACATACGTGCCATTAGTAATGGCTTCGTTGATATTGGCATTCAATGCCACATCAGCATACATCTTTATTACGGTTCGGGATCTGGGGTACACCGAGCCGAGTAAGGTTTTCATTCTGGGCCTTTGGGGTTTCTTCCTGCTCTTTGACGCACTCTCGTCTTGGGTGGGATTTATGCTCCCGATCGCAGATAGCCATTCTCTTGGAATTATGGAAACCTTCTGGAATCTGTCCCCACTCCAAAAATTGTTTTCGATTCTAATTCCGACGTTAATGGTCACTGGACCATTCTTAACAACCGTATTTTGGGAAATGTGTTCTGATGCAAGAGAGCAAATTTCTCAGATGACCACAATTGAGTAAGAGGAACTCTAATGATGAAAACCAACGGCAAACGGACGACACAGTTGGCAACCAACCAACAGCAACTCCCAGCGATACAGCAACCAGTCGCTCCAACACCAGTTCTGATATTGGCACAACTTGCTCCGCTTGTAGGACCAATTAACGATGCAGAGATTTTGGAGCAATTGGAACAGATATGCCCCAGAGGAGTTGCTGGTGATCTTAGTATCGAAACTGAAATTGTCTATTACGAGGAGGACTGAGATGAAAAGAGAATTCCGTTACACACGACGAATTGGTTCACACAAGCCCGGCAAACACGACGCGGCGACTGGAGCGATTTACATAGGCATTGCAATTGTGTGTGTCTTAACACTTTTTGTCCTTTTACTAAGGGAATAGCCATGAGAAGAGTATTGGAAGTAACAAAACGCATCACAATCAACGAAGGAGATACCATGACATCTGACCGACCTTGGAACATAGCGTTTTACACATTGGGGGCAACAACCTGTTTACTCACTGCTTATGCAGTTGCTTCAGGTTTTTTGAATGCAGGAGTCCAAACAGACATAAGTGTGGTGCTCGCAGTAGTTGCAACGTTGCTCGTTTTTGGCCTCTTCTTGATTGTTGCAGAGTGGTTCAGAACCTCATGGACCGAAAAGCACCTCCTAAAAGAGATCGAGAACTGTAAACAAGGTATTCGTTATCGAACGTCTGATGCCGAATCCACAGAGAATGAGAAAGAGATCATGGAGGCTCAGCGGTCGATCTTGAATCTTCAACTCAAAGAAAAGGAGGCACAGGCGAAGTTAGCGAAGGTACGTGCGTTTCGCAGGAAGCTGTCATTTCGCAGATAAGTTGCAGGTCTGATTTTTTAGGTGTTGTATGTCTTCCGTGGAAACCAAGCATGATTCAGCGATTGACCTGTACGAGGCGGGGTACAAACTCGTTCCGTTGTGGCCGAATGCAAAGAATCCACAGATAGAAAAAAACTGGCCGAACTTCGAGTTGAAGGACACCGAGATCGCAACCTACTTCCAAGAGACAAGAAGCAACATTGAAGTCATTACTGGTAAGCGGTCACACCTTGTAGTTTTGGATTTTGACGACAAACAAGCAGGGAGAGACTTCTACGCTGAACATGGGAAGGTGTTGAAAACCATCGTCGAGACGAGAAATGGAGTTCACTTCTGGTTTCAGCACAACGGTGAAGAAGTGGGAAATGGAAAACATAAGTATGGAGACATTCGGGGAGACGGTGGTCAAGTCGTTGCTCCCGTGAGCAAAGTCAACGATTGGACGTATCGATATGTCGAAGGACATCCATTGGTTCGTCCATCGGAGCTGCCAATGTTCGACTGCAAGTTCTTTGAAGCTGTTGAACAAAAAACCCAATTAACACGAGAAGTCATCCGAAATGTGGACTCGTATCTATCGAAGATTGAATCAGTTGAAGGAGAATACGGCAGTCGAGGACTCATGCGAGCCTGCTACGTCTGCCGTGATGCCGGACTCAATGAAGCAGAAACAATGATCCGTCTTATTCGCTGGAATGAATCAGGGAACGCAAAACCACCGTGGGATGATGCAAAACTATCCAGAGCCGTTACGAACGCATTTAGAAAGGAAGGTGTGCAGTGAAGATTACCAAAGCACGCTACGATAACGCTAAAAAGAAGATTCGTGACCTACAGCAGTTTAAGAAGGTCATCGATGAATGGGACAACGCAGTGAAGGACTGCCCGTTCAAAGAACACGTTACCGCTATCACAATCAAGGATGGCAACGTGAAAATGGAATGTGAGTCACCAACCAATGGAAAGCAACATACCCAGAAATAAGCAGATGAAACTTCTCAGTCTCCAAGAAGCAGCGGACGCTCTTGGATATACCGTCAAGGGATTGCGAAAGATTGTTGATCGTTCACGAGATAAGGCCAATGGAGCCAGAACTCGCGGACCTACGATCACGTTCTTTCAAACGACGAAAGGGGCTCCGGTAAAATTCAAGCCGGAGTGGATTGAGGAGTTTGTCGCCGATCATACCTTCTCCTCTGGTAAGCCAAAGACCAAGACGCGTAAGAAGCGAGAGAAGCAGGAAGCGGCGTTTGGGTTTGAAGTGTAAACAGGGAGTGAAAACAATGTGCGTCCACCAGTATGTTATGTTTCCCCAAAACAACCCCTCAGCAGTTCAGGGCTTGGCTGTTGGTTGTTGGAGGTATAACCTCTGCGGTGTGTCTCGAAACGGTGACGAGCTATGCTCACCGTATCCTCGCTTCGGCGAGAGTAGTTTCTTTTCCACTTTGATCATGGATGATTGCAAAATAGTTAGGTCGGTTCGCCGAGAGCAAGCTGAGAATATGTGTGGCGACAACAAGATTTCTACATACTGGGAAATAGTCGAAAGTTCTGATGGAGACTCCCTACTGGAAATTGGCACTGTCGCACCTAACGAGGATCAGGAGTACGACCTTGAATGCTGTTGGTTACTTGATTTTAGAACGGCATTGCGTCTCTTGGTGCTTGTATTACGCAGTACTCTGTTCTTCGGCCTTTACCAACTTTGGAGATGGATTTCTTGGTGAGAGAAACGGGTCGGGCTTGTTGAAAAAGTCTGTTTGAAATAAACGGTTCAATGTGTGATTGATCTTGATCTGTGGTGCGGTTTGGCGGTATGAGCAAGTTCGCTTTGTTGTACAAACTCCCTGTTTTCCATTATGGGGACGCTTATGCAAGGA
>JAJFIP010000322.1 GCA_021774875.1 Emcibacter sp. | reverse complement strand
GGTTGAAATGGGCAAGTTGACCAAATCCATTAAGGGTGTGACTTACGTTAAACGTCAAATCGTACCTTTGATGATGGATATGGTTGAAGCTCTGGGAGATTTTATTGAAAAAGATCTTCCTATCAAACGGGAAGAGCGTATCGCCGGCATTGAACGTCTGAAAGAATTGATGGAAAATCCGAATGTTGACGCCTCAGAGAAATTCCGTAGCGTGTTTGAACTATATCAGATCGAAAGTGAATATGGTCGTGCTGTTCAGGCCTATACGGATAAAGTTACTGTCGGTGGCAATGAGTTGGAAGTTGATATGCTTCATATTGGCCGTATCGCACTTGTTTATCAAACCCGTGATGGTGCTCAGTCCGGTATGTGGGATCATGCGGCCCAGGAATGGGTGGAACTGGATGAATCTTATATCAAGCCCATCAAGCAGGCTTTGGCCGTAGCACAGAAAAAAGCTGCCGCTGATACCCTGTTGCGGCTACCTCTCACAGCACCAATTGCTGGTAAAATGGAGTCAGCACAATGAGAAAATTAATTAGTATTATTATTGCTGTTACTCTCGTGGGTTTTTCTTTTTCAGCTTTCGCGCAATCTGCGCCACAAACCAGAACCCTTGATGAGCTGCTGGAATTGGTGAAACAGGGGGCTTATAAGGAAAACCAGGAAAACAAACGCCGCGAGAAAGAATTTATAGCGCAAAAATCCAAGCAGAAATCTTTATTGGCCAGTGCCCGCAACACACAAAGACAGGAAGAGCGCCGCTCTGATCGTCTGGAAGCGGAATTTAAAGCCAATGATGGTAAGATCGCCAAGCTGGAAGAAGAGCTTTCTCATGAACTGGGAGCACTGAAAGAACTGTTCGGTGTTTTGCAGCAGGTATCAGGCGATACCAAAGCCGTGTTCCATGATTCCATTATTTCGGCACAATTTCCGGGCCGTGAAGTCTATTTGGATGAATTGATTGCAAAAGCATCAAGTTCAGAACTGCCGACTATTCCTGAAATTGCCCGCCTATGGTATGAAGTGCAGCGGGAAATGACTGAATCAGGTAAAATTGTCAAATTCGAAGTGGATGTTCAGTATCCTAATGGCGAAATTACCAAGAGGGATGTGATACGTATTGGAACATTCAATCTGATCTCTGACGGTAAATATCTGGAATGGCGTGAGAAATATCAGAATATTTCCGAACTGCCTCGTCAGCCCAAGCCACGTTTTTTGGAAACGGCTGAAAGCCTTCAGGCTACATCATCTGGTTATACAGCCTTTGCTCTTGATGTATCTCGAGGTGCTATTCTCAGTCTGTTGATCCAGGATCCGAGTCTCATTGAGCGTATTGATCAGGGCGGTGTCATTGGTTACATCATTATTTATGGCCTGGGACCACTTAGCATGTTGCTGATCCTCATTTCCGGCATGTCACTGGTGGTAATACGCGGTAAAGTCAAAGCGCAAATTCGTAGCGATGAAGTCAGTGAAAACAATCCTCTGGGTCGTGTATTAGGTGTTTATGACAACAATAAGTCTGTCGATACTGAAACTCTTGAGCTGAAACTTGATGAAGCAATTCTGAAAGAAATTCCTGCACTTGAACGCTTCCTGACCATGATCAAAGTGATTGCTGCGATTTCCCCTCTGATGGGCCTTCTCGGTACCGTTACCGGAATGATCAATACCTTCCAGGCAATGACATTGTTTGGTACCGGTGATCCGAAACTGATGGCTGGTGGTATTTCTCAGGCATTGGTGACTACTGTTCTGGGTATTGTTGTTGCCCTGCCGACATTGTTCCTGCATTCGATTGTTGCCGGATGGAGTAAGGGCATTATCCATACTCTGGAAGAGCAGAGTGCGGGAATTGTCGCCGTCCATGCTGAACAGGATGATAGAGGAGCCTGATCATGTATGAGCTTTTAGATTTGTTTGAAAATGTTCGTGATTTTATGGAAAAGGGCGGACCCGTCCTTACCACGATATTTTTCACTATCTTTGTGCTCTGGTCGTTGGTGTTCGAACGGATTATGTATTTTAAAACCGGACACCGCAAACAAGTGAATGAGGTTATGGCTACCTGGGAAGCTCGCAATGAGCGGACTTCCTGGTACGCCCACCAAATTCGCGGAGCCATGATCAGTCAGGTGACCATGGATCTGAGAAGTAATTTATCGCTGATAAGAACATTGGTGGCAATATGCCCACTGATGGGACTTCTTGGAACCGTATGGGGCATGATTGAGGTCTTCGATGTTATGGCTATCTTGGGCAGTAGTAACGTTAAAGCCATGGCAGCAGGCGTTTCCAGAGCCACGATTCCGACTATGGCAGGAATGGTCGGCGCACTTTCGGGTGTGTTCGCTGCTTCTTACCTTGAAGGTCGAATGAACAAAGAAGCCGAATTGCTTGAAGACCATTTAACAAAAGATCATTGAGAGATTAGATATGCGTAAACACGCTTCAAAAGGCCAGGATGATGCAGAAATTGATATGACACCGATGCTTGACATCGTGTTTATTATGCTCATCTTTTTCATCGTTACCTCTTCCTTCCTTAAGGAAGCCGGTATCGAAATAAACCGCCCGGATGCTTCCACTGCTGTGAAAGCTGATAAGGCAAATATCATGATTGCAGTAACTGATAAAAATGAAGTCTGGATGGAAAAACGTCGGGTTGATGTCCGTGCAGTTAGAGCCAATGTTGAACGTCTCAGGGCTGAAAACCCAGAGGGTTCAGTGGTTATTCAGGCGGATGTGGAATCCAAATCAGGCGTTGTAATGGAAGTTGTCGATGCGGTTCGCAAGGCAAATGTTTCTGACTATATTGTGGCGACAAAAGAAAAATGATAGTACGTTATACACTTTCAGCTATATTCGCTGTTCTGATCACCTTCACCTTGTTTTGGGGGATGCAGTATCTTATTGCAACTGGCAACAATCCTCTGGCGGAAAAAATTGATGGCCAAAAGGTTGAGATTGGCGAAGTGCGGCAAGCTCAGGATACTGAGCAAGTAATCCGAAAACCCGATAAACCAGAGGACAATACGCCCCCGGAAGACATGGAACTGGACATGGATACCAATGTTGACAGCGTCAATACTGGTATCGAGATTGGTATGGCGCCAGTAGCTGCTACCGTAAGTGTCGGTGGAACAGGTGGTTTTGCCGCCAGCGATGGGGATTACCTTCCCATCGTGAAAGTGGCCCCTATCTATCCCCGTCGTGCTCAGGAACGAGGCCTTTCAGGATATGTTATAGTGGAATTCACGGTGACAAGACTTGGGACTGTTATTGATGTCAAGGTTGTTGAAACCACAAACTCGGTATTTAACCGTGCCGCGGTAAAGGCAGCGGCCAAGTTTAAGTACAAACCGAAAGTGGTTGATGGAGAACCGATTGATGTAGCTGGTGTTCTGCATAAAATTACCTTTGAAATGGAAGATAAGTAGAGGCGACAGGATATGATTAACTTTACCAGACTTAAGAAGATCCTAGTGCCCGCAACGGTGCTATGCGGCGTCATGGCGATTGCATCTGTAGCGCCAGTCATGTCCGGTTTCTCCGATCAGGCTTTTGCTGCCGCGACCGATAAAGACAAGCGTAAATTTGAAGACCGGAAAACCCGCAGGACTCCAGCTCTGAAAGAAAAGGTCTATAAAGTCCTTGGCAAGGCTCAGGAATGCGCAGATGCCAATGATTATATCTGTGCGTTGCAGGTTCTGCAAGATGGGCTTGGCTATAAGCTTGAAAAACTCAATAGTTATGAGCGGGCACAATATTATAACTTCAGGGGTTTTCTTTTCTACAGCCAGGAAAAATATAATGATGCGTTAAGAGCCTATGAAAATGTCCTGCGGCAGGAAAATCTTCCCGCTGCTATGGAAGACACCACAGTTTACACCATGGCACAGCTTTACTTCATCAAGGAGGATTATAATAATTCTATCAAGATGATGCTGCGTTGGCTAGAATATCAGCCTTCACCAACTGCACAGCCTTTGGTACTTCTGGGACAGGCATATTATTCACTTGGCAGTGTGGACGGAATTTCTGAAGCGCAGGCAGCAGTTCATTTCAAAAAAGCCATACCTTACGTTCTTAGGGCCATTGATCTTTATATAGCTGCAGAGAAGGAACCAAAGGAGAATTGGTACCTTTTGCTTCGGGTCATGTATTTCGAGATGAAGGAAAATCAGAAAGTTGTTGATATACTGGAACTTTTGGTCAACAAATGGCCGAAAAAAGAATATTGGCTACAACTGGCCGGCATGTATGGCGAAATGGGAAGCGAAGCCAAATCAGAAAAAATCAGAACAACTCTGGAGAAGAAGCAGTTGGCTACATATGAAACTGCCTATCGTCAGGGTTTCCTTGCCAAAAGCAGCGAACTTGTCAATATGTCACAGCTTTATATGTATCATGACGCCCCCTACTGGGCATCAGTCGTTCTGGATAAGGGAATAAAATCCGGGATAATTGAAAAGAACAAGAAAAATTTTGAAAATCTTGCTCAGGCCAGGATTAATGCGCAGGATATGAGGCAATCTCTGGAACCACTACGTGTTGCTGCAGAAATGGCCAAGGATGGCGAGCTTTATAAAAAACTGGGTCAGGTATATATGCAGCTGGATGACTATAAAAATGGCGCAAAATATTTGGGTCTGGCACTGAAAAAAGGCGGCTTGAAACGAAAAGATTCCGTAGCTGTGTATCAAGGTATGTGTTATTTCAATATGGGCCAGTTGGCAAATGCCAGGAAGTCTTTTGAGTTAGCAGTTAAAGACAAACGAAGTCGTAAGCAGGCTCGTAAGTGGATTTCCTATCTTGCCAAGGAACAAAAAAGACTTCAGCAGATAAAAGAGTTCCTTGGCTAGTAATTGAAGGCTGGAATAATTTTGTTTAAAAAGTTTTATTCAAAAAATTAAAGTAAAAACAGGGCGATAATGTTATCGGTCTGTTTTTTTATGCGTTTACTACCTTGGGGACTTGTGTGTTTTTTTATACTGTTCTATCGTAGTTTATTCTGTGAGATGGTCAGAATGTTCTGAAACCGGCCCTGAAAATATAGTGGGGAATTTTGTATTGAGCAGATCGGGATAGTTTATGACGTTATTAGCACATATTTTGATTACTGCTACCTATGCTGTAATAGCGGCTTTCGTAGCTTTTGTCCTTCCCGGCATATTTGATAGTTTTGACAGCACAACAGCACTAATTTCAGGAGGGGTGTTTTTCCTG
This sequence comes from Emcibacter sp., assembly GCA_021774875.1. Lineage (GTDB taxonomy): Bacteria > Pseudomonadota > Alphaproteobacteria > Sphingomonadales > Emcibacteraceae > Paremcibacter. The sequence goes on along the minus strand of JAJFIP010000322.1, from coordinate 19,071 downwards.
ATTGGATTGCAATTGCACACGATGTATATCTGGAAATTTGGTAAAGAGGATACGGTCAATCGTATGTTGGCTCTCCATCAGGACTACCAGGTCAGTATTGACAAGCTGGAGGAGAGCAAGACGGAGCTGGAAGAACTTCGGAAAAAAATATACATGGTTGATAATCGGCAAAATACTGAAATTATTTCAGAAATGCATGTTTTGCAGACTCTGCTTGGTCAGGTGATTGAGAAATCCGGGAAATCTCTGGAACAAAGGAAACACGTAGCCGGTTCGGTGGACAGCCAGGATCAATCTGAAAGTCAGAGGCGCCGACAGAATCTGAAGCAAAAAGACCGCAGTGACGGGGAGGTGCTGAATATCATGCATCACGCACTGGAAGGAAATAGAGTTGATCTTTACCTTCAACCCATTGTGGCTTTACCTTCCCGGCGGATTATTCATTACGAATCCTTTAGCCGTGTTCGGGATGAAGAAAATAATGTAATTTTTCCCTCCCAATACTTGAAACTGGCTGAAGACAGTGGATTGGTTGGAACATTGGATAATTTACTGCTGTTTCGTTGTATTCAGGTTATTCGCAGGCTGGGACCACGGCGTCCTGATCTTCGTTTTTTCTGTAATATTTCATCGGTTTCCCTGAATGATAAGGAATTCTTTCCCCAATTTATAGACTTTATGATGGAAAGCGATGAATTGTCGGATCGGTTAATATTTGAGTTTTCACAGAAGGATGTGTTGCGTCAGTCTTCTATGGTAGCACGGAGCCTAGGCACATTGGGGCGTCGGGGATTCCGTTTTTCCATGGATCATATTATTGATCTGAATATGGATCTTGCAGACCTTTCATCGCGCTACTTTAGATATGCCAAGGTGGATGCAAAATTGATACTTGATCAGGAGGCAGATATTCATCCCGATGATTTGAAAGAGGCATTCAGCCGTTATGACCTTGATTTGATTGTTGAAAAAATCGAAGATGACCAGACAATAGTTGAAATTCTGGACTTTGGCATGGATTATGGCCAGGGTTATTTATTTGGGGAACCCAGGTTGAGCAGCGATACCCGGCTCGACCTGTAATAATAATTCTTGAGTTACCATTATTTAAGCCGCCAGTTAAATAAAAACCGGCGGCTTTATTTTTTTATTAGTTCTATAAGTGGCTACGAAAATAATGCATCAATATCAGATTGTGTTGTATTTTCAGATTCCTTTGGTTCAAGTGCGGCAGTGGCATCTTGTTCATATGCCACTGGTTTTGATGGCTTGGCCTTAGCCTTTTTCTCGGCCTGGGCTTTAGCTTTTCTCAGTTTTGCCTGCTCTATCAAATTTGGTTCAGGCTCAGGCTCAGGCTCAGGCTCCGGTTCAGGCTCTGGTTCAGGCTCCGGGGTCTCATCTATAACTTCTTCCGCTGCGACTTCTGCTTCTATTGGAGCCTCTTCCGCTACTTCTTCTATCACATCAGCATTATTTTCTTCAGTGGCATTTGATCCACCTTCAAACATAAAATCAATGTTGTCAGAGCTTGCATTTTCAGAAATTTCTGCTGCTGGTTCAGGTTTAGGTTCAGGTTCAGGTTCAGGCTCAACAGCTTGCTGTTCAGTTTCCTCTTCCTGGTCATTTATTTCCAGTGTTTCACTGTCGTTGACTTTTCCATTGAGCAGCTCATCAATTTCTGATTGGTCAATACCTTCGCCTTCCAGAGCCGGTCCATTCAACAGCGCTTTATCTTCATCAATATCTTCGTCTTCACCCTTGTTTTTATCACCCTCCATGACGCCTAGAATATTAATCAACTTGCCAACACGTTCTTCCACATGTTCCAACGTGCTGACGACCTTGCTGATTCTCTGACCGGTAATATCTTGAAAGGAACAGGCCTCAAATATCTGCATTACCGCATCATTAACGGTGGCCTGATAGGCTTCTGTATCTTCCGGATCAGCATCCATTATAAGCTCAGCAGATTCCATAATCGTATTGGTTGCACTTTCGGTCTGCTCAACGATAGCCGCCAGCTCAAGACCAGCACGGGTAGTGCCTCCATCATCTGTATTATCAGACGAAAGCGATGATATTTCCGCTCGGGCCTCATCCATATAATCAGCCAGAGACTGGCATTCTTCATATATGGTGAGATCAATGGATTTGAAGTAGCTTTCAAGAGACCGCATCAATACTTCGGTCAGAGCAGCCACATCAGGCAGGGATACGGTCTGATGATCACCAGCACGCAGCCTGTCCACCAATGGGCCGATATGTTCCGGCAAGAGACCATGGGCCATTAGAATTCTCCAAGTACGCTCGATAATTTTTGTTTTAATGTTGCAGCATTAAAAGGTTTGACAATATAATTGTTCACGCCAGCTTTTTTAGCGGCAATCACATTGTCTGTTTTTGATTCTGCGGTTACCATAATGAACGGAGTTTTTTTGAGGAGGTCATCAGAACGGACTTCCTTCAATAACTCATAGCCAGTCATAGGTTCCATATTCCAATCAGAAATGATCAAATCATAACTTTTCTGCCGCAACTTGTTCAGGGCTTCCGCGCCATCACTTGCTTCATCAACATTGTTGAAACCCAGTTGCTTTAACAGATTACGAATAATCCGCAACATTGTTTTATAGTCATCTATTATTAGGATGGACATTGCTTTATCTACGGCCATAATTTTCCTGCTTGCTTAAATTAATAACATTGGTCCGAGCAAGGTGGATTTCCCACTTTTTGCTTGTGATAATTACACACTACTGCAATCCTTTAAAAAAAAGGTTAATGCGATAGTAACTATATAATTTTTTTATTTGCTTTATTTTCTCAAGCGTATTAGGCACTGAATGAAGAGTATTGGTTGCGGAAAAAGGGAGACATATGTCAGACATTAAAGAAGCCTGTCTGGAGGAGCTGGAAGTAGGCCAGTGCTTTACTACGCGCAATGTGGTGAGCGATGCAGATATTGTGAAGTTTGCTGAAGTAACCGGGGATGTGAACCCCATACATCTGGATGAGACCTATGCCCAAAATTCTATCTTTGGTGAACGTATTGCACATGGCATGATATCGGCGGGTTATATATCAGCAATTTTTGGCACAAGATTTCCTGGCCCCGGCAGTATTTATATGTCACAGAGTCTGAAATTCAGGGCACCGGTAAAGATAAACGATACTGTGGAAACAACAGTGACCATTATGGACCTGAACGAACGAAGAAAGCGTGTTACACTCAATTGCGAATGCAGGGTTGGTGATACTGTGGTCCTGACCGGAGAAGCCCAATTGATGGTGCCGAGCGGACCAAAAGAGTGAATAAAAAAAGCATGAAAATTTTCAGACATTATGAGAATCTTCCCGATGACGTTAAAGGAAGTATCATTGTGCTGGGTAATTTTGATGGTTTTCACAAGGGTCACCAGACTGTAATCGGACGGGCCGGAAAATTGGCCCGGGAAATGAACACAACCCTTTCCGTATTGGTACTGGAACCTCACCCGCGAAGTTATTTTAATCCGGGGCAGGAAGATTTTCGTCTGACTTCCTTTCGAACCAAGACTCATTTGCTGGAAAATTTCGGGGTGGATACTCTGTTTGTTCTGCCCTTTGACAAAAAACTGTCCCACCGGAAGGCACAGGAATTTGTTACAGAAATATTGTTGGACGGCATTGGGGTAATCCATGTTTTTGTCGGTTATGACTATCGTTTTGGAGCTGGCCGGGGCGGTAGTGCCAATGTATTGCAGCAGATGGGGCATATGGAACAGTTTGGGGTCACCATTGTTGAGAAAATAATGGAAGGGGATCATATATATTCTTCCACCAATATCAGGGATGCATTGAGGGCGGGAGATGTGCGGCGCAGTGCAGACCGACTTGGCCATTGGTGGCATGTGGAAGGCCATGTTCTGCGTGGGGATCAGCGTGGCCGGACAATTAATTTCCCGACAGCTAATCTGTCTATGGAAGGCTATATCAAACCAAAGCTTGGTGTTTATGCGGTGCGGGTGATGATCGCTTCCGGGCCGGCTAAAGGAACTTGGAACGGAGTGGCCAATGTGGGCAAGAGACCGACTTTTAATAAGGAGGATCTGGTATTAGAGGCTCATATCTTTAATTTTGATTATGATATATACGAAGTCCAGATTCAGGTGGAATTTGTTGACTTTATTCGCGAAGAACAGAAATTTGATGGCCTGGATGCTCTTAAAGATCAGATCGGGAAAGACTGTGTAGTTGCACAGGAAATTCTTGCCCAATCTGATAATCAGCAGGCTTCTATCCCCATTCCCCGATTGGAAGATCATCTTTAGTCATAAAACACTCGCTATACTGACATGATATTGCTACAAAGTGTAAATTTTCTGTGAGCAAAGAAACCAAATAATAATGACCAAAGATTATCGATCGACCATATTTCTACCCAATACTGATTTTTCCATGAAAGGCGGCTTGCCAAAAAAAGAACCGGAGTGGCTGGCAAAATGGCAAGAAATGAATATTTACCGTACGCTCCGGGAAAAAGGCAGGGATAACGGACAAAAATTTATTCTCCACGATGGTCCGCCCTATGCCAACGGCAATATCCATATTGGCCATGCCATGAATAAAATCCTTAAAGACATCATTGTGCGCTCGCAGCAGATGTCTGGCAAGGATGCACCCTATATTCCCGGTTGGGATTGTCATGGCCTGCCCATTGAATGGATGATCGAAAAACAGTATAGCAAGAAAAAGATAAAAAAAGACGATGTGGACCCCATAGAGTTCAGGACTGAATGTCGCGCTTTTGCCGCCAAATGGGTTGATGTTCAGCGCGAGGAATTCAAACGGCTGGGCATTTTTGGTGATTGGGATAATCCGTACCTCACCATGAATTTTGACAGTGAAGCCCACATAGTTCGGGAATTGCAGAAATTCCTGATGAATGGCAGCCTGTATCGTGGCTCCAAACCCATCATGTGGTCGGTCATTGAAAAAACCGCCCTTGCAGAAGCTGAAATCGAATATAAGGACCACACCTCGCACATGATTGATGTGGGTTTTAGGGTTGTTTCTTCACCACAGGCGGAAATGGTCGGCGCGAAAATTGTTATCTGGACAACCACTCCCTGGACCATACCGGGTAACCGGGCTATCGCTTTTGGCAAGGATATTGACTATCTTTTATTCGAGGTTACGGCGGTTGAGCAGGATAGCCGTGTGGCGGTTGGCGCGAAAATTTCTACGTGCGAAACTTTGAAAACGGATTTTCTGGAGCGAGCAGGCATTACAGAAATTAATGAATTGTCCCATTTCAAGGGTTCTGATCTTGAAGGTACCATTTGTCACCATCCGTGGCATGGCAGCGGCTATGATTTTGATATTCCGGTGATAGAAGGCTTCCATGTCACAACAGAGGCTGGTACTGGTTACGTTCATATCGCACCGGGTCATGGTCAGGAAGACTTTGAAGTAGGCAAGGCTATTGGCCTGCCTGTGCCCTTCACCGTGGATGACGGCGGGTTATATTATGACAGCGTACCCCTGTTTGCTGGCGAGCATGTCTACAAAGTTCATGACCATGTTTGTGAGGAACTTGAAAAAGTCGGGGCTTTGCTGGCCCGTGATACTATTATTCATAGCTATCCCCATAGCTGGCGATCAAAAGCACCGTTGATTTTCCGCAATACGCCCCAATGGTTTATTTCCATGGAAGAGACGGGTCTTCGCGATAAAGCGGTGGCCGCGATTGATGAGGTACGCTGGGTGCCGGAAAATTCCAAGAATCGTATGATGTCCATGGTTGCCGATCGCCCGGACTGGTTACTATCCCGTCAACGGGCATGGGGGGTTCCGATCACGGTATTTATACATAAAGAAACTGGTGAGCTGCTCAGGGATGATGCGGTGAATGACAGGATTGCAACCGCTGTGGAAAAACAAGGTGCGGATGCCTGGTATAACACTGAAGCTGCGACCTTTCTCGGGGCGGATTATCAGCAGAAAGATTATGAAAAGGTAGGCGACATTCTGGATGTATGGTTCGACAGTGGGTCAACCCATGCCTTTGTGCTGGAGCAGCGCGATGAGCTTCATTCCCCTGCTGATCTTTATGTGGAAGGGACCGATCAGCATCGGGGATGGTTCCAGTCATCTTTGTTGGAATCCTGTGGTACTCGAGGCCATGCGCCCTACAAGAATGTGCTGACCCACGGTTTTACCCTTGATGACAAGGGTAAAAAAATGTCCAAGTCAATGGGTAATACCATCGCCCCGCAAAAGATTGTTGACCAGTTTGGCGCTGATATTCTGCGTCTGTGGGTGACATCAACCGATTATATGAATGAACATCGGATCGGAAATAATATCATTCAGGCACAGGTAGAGGCCTACCGGAAAATCCGCAATACAATGCGCTTTCTTTTAGGTAATCTGAATGATTTTAGCGAGGAAGAGAAGCTTCCCTTGTCTGAAATGCCTGAACTGGATCGTTTAATCCTGCATCGTCTTGCAGAATTGGATGACGTAAACTCCCAGGGAATTGATGATTTCAGTTTTAACCGGATTTATACAACCCTTTATAATTTTGTGACTGTGGACTTGAGTGCATTTTATTTCGATATTCGTAAAGACTGCCTCTATTGTGACAGTAAATCCAGTATCCGGCGGCGGGCAACCCGCACCGTGCTGGATCAGATATTTTATGTTCTGACTAAAATTATGGCCCCCATTCTGGTTTTTACATCCGAGGAAATCTGGCAGTCACGTTTTCCTGATGAAAATGACAGTATCCATCTGCATACCTTCCATAAAATCCCGGCAGAATGGCGCGACGATGCGTTGGCATTTAAATGGGAAAAGATAAGAAGCCTGCGTAAGGTTGTCACTGGCGCACTGGAAGTGGAGCGACGCGAGAAACGTATTGGATCATCATTGCAGGGGCAGGTTAAGGTCTTTGTAGCGGATGAATCATATAGGGATGCCCTGATCAATATTGATATGGCAGAATTATCTATTACCTCAACAGCGAAACTTGTGGTTGGTGATGCCCCTGAGACTGCTTTCCGACACGAAGATGTGGACGGCGTTGCGGTAGTCAGCTCATTAGCCGAAGGGGCAAAATGTGAACGTTGCTGGCAGGTGTTGGAGACTGTAGGCAGTGTAGGGGGGCACGATGATATTTGCCCGCGTTGTGTGGATGCGGTACAGGAAGCAGGGTGAATGGCACTACGTTCTGATTATCATCTGGGACTTATCTTTATCTTTTTTGTCTTTTTGGCGGACAGGATCAGCAAATGGTGGATCATGGATGTGCTTGAGCTGCCAAAAATACAGATGATCCAGGTTTTGCCCATATTTAATTTGCAATGGGTGGAAAATAGAGGGGTCAGTTTTGGTATGCTGAGTGCGGATAGTGACTTCGGCCGTTGGGTTCTGGTGGTTCTGTTGTCCCTGATAACAATTGGGCTTGGCATTTGGCTCAAATCCGTGCAAAATAGGGTTCTGGCCATTGCACTAGGACTGGTTATTGGCGGTGCACTTGGTAATATTTATGACCGGATTATATTCGGTTATGTTGCCGACTTCTTGCAATTCTATGTGGGAGACTGGTCATTTGCAGTTTTTAATGTAGCAGACAGTTGTATAACAGTCGGGGCGGCATTATTAATATGGGATAGTTTTTTTGGGCCAAAGCCCGAACAAGAATCATTTAACCAAAAATAATTTTGGCCTGATGAAATGAAAAAGGAAAAGTGAGTGCGAAATAAACTGCTATTAGCGGGTATTGTTGTGGCCATTGTTGGCATGTTACCGGCCTGTTCAAAAATAGGTGGCCCGGATGAATTCAGTGTTTTAAAAAATCCGCCTCTTGTGGTGCCGCCGGATTATCATCTGCGTCCACCAGGGGATGAGAGCGAATTGAAGGGGGCGTTCACACCCCAGGAAATTGCCAAAAGAGCCCTGTTTGGTGATAGTGCCAGTTAAGATATATTTCGTACTATAACGGGGGAATCCGTAGGAAGTTTGGCCCCTTTCCAATAGAGGGCGTACTATCAATCTGGAGTTTGCCTTGAAAATCCGCGTTCTTTCGGAAAATACCATCAATCAAATCGCGGCGGGCGAGGTGATCGAACGTCCGGCAAGTGCGGTGAAGGAACTGGTGGAAAACGCCATTGATGCTGGCGCCCATAATATACAGGTAGTTATGATTGACGGGGGCCGGAAACTGATTTCGGTAAGTGATGATGGCCATGGCATGAGCGGCCCTGAACTGGAACTTGCGGTGGAGCGACATGCCACATCCAAATTACAAGAAGATAATTTAACAGATATAAAAACGATGGGTTTTCGGGGCGAAGCCCTGCCGTCCATAGCTTCAGTCAGTCGCTTTAGCATGACCAGCCGCGCGAGCAGCAGCGATGAAGCCTGGAAGATTGAGATCGAAGGTGGACAGAAGCAAACTCTTCAGCCCGCTGCCTGGGGGCAGGGTAGCAAGGTTGAAGTCCGCGACCTTTTCTATGCAACCCCAGCCCGGCTGAAGTTCCTGAAGGCGGAACGAACGGAATTTAACTACGCTCTGGACGTGATGAAGCGGCTGGCCATGGCCTATCCTGAAATTGGCTTTTCCCTGATGGATGGCGAGCGGCGGGCATTGTCTGTATCTGCTGTTCAGGGGGAATTGCTGGATGGAAGACTAAAGAGATTGACGGCAATATTGGGCAGTGATTTTGGTGATAATTCTCTGGCCATAGATGAGGAGCGGGAAAATATTAAACTAAGTGGCTATGCAGGCCTGCCCACCTATAACCGGGGTAATGCTCAGCATCAGTTTTTATTTGTTAATGGCCGTCCGGTGAAAGACAAACTTCTTAATGGAGCTGTGCGCGGGGCCTATATGGATTTTCTGGCGCGTTCCAGACATCCTGTGCTGGCCCTGTTCCTTGAGATTCCAACAGATATGGTGGATGTTAATGTGCATCCGGCCAAGGCAGAGGTAAGATTTCGGGACAGCGGCCATGTGCGGGGCTTGATTGTAGGTTCCCTGAAGCGAGCCCTGACTGAGGCCGGGCACAGGGCCGCAACTACGGTAGCCGGGGCCGAATTAGGGTCATTTCACCAGGGGAGTGTGCCACAATATTCAGGCAGAATTTCATATCCCACACCTACAGCTAATTATGGTGCCGGCCTTAAGGACAGGGTTCTTGATTTTCAAAAACCACTGGCAGAGGGCTTTGCCCCCCCTGTGGGGCGGGTGGAAAGTGAAGAATCGGCTACTTCGGATGATATGATACAATACCCGCTGGGAGCGGCGCGGGGACAACTTCACGAAACCTATATTGTATCCCAGACAATGGACGGTATTGTCATCATTGACCAACATGCAGCTCATGAGCGTCTTGTCTATGAGCGAATGAAAGGTTTATTACTGGAAAATGAAGTTCCCCGGCAGGTGCTACTGATTCCAGAAGTGGTCGAAATGGAGCAGGATGCTGTGGACCGGCTTGTGAAGCGGGCCGAAGAACTCGTTGATATGGGGTTATCACTGGAAGGTTTTGGTGAGGGGGCGATTGTGGTACGCGAAGTGCCAGCCCTGCTTGGCGATACAGATATAAAGGGACTGGTTCGGGATCTGGCTGATGAGTTGATGGAGCTGGATCAGACTCTGGCTTTAAAGGAACGGCTGGAAGAAATCTGTTCGTCCATGGCCTGCCACGGTAGTGTCAGGGCGGGCAGGCGGCTTAATGTCAAGGAAATGAATGCGTTGCTTCGGGAAATGGAACAGACCCCCCATTCGGGTCAGTGTAATCATGGCCGTCCCACTTATGTGGAATTGAAACTATCGGATATAGAAAAATTATTTGGTCGTCGCTAGGAAATATTTTCTTCCATATTCAGGTAGCTTCCACCTGATGCTCTTTCAATTCATCAATGGCAATATTTAAATGTAGCCTGACAAAATCAAGAGTGGCCGCATCCGCTTCCTTGCAAAGATAATTCAGCGTATTAATCATACCGGCATATTCATACTCCATTGCTGAGACATATTCTTCAGTGGTAATATTGTTTTCTTCTATATCCATACTAATATCCCTGATAATACCCGTAATAGGTGTATAAAATATTGGATTAATCAGTATCATATATTATAAATAAAAAAAAGTTAAAATATAATGTGTTCACGTAAAAGTTATAAATTTGTGGAAAAATATAGTTATCTATTTCGGAAAATATTATAATTATATATATAAAATCTTTATTAACAACCAATTAGGATAGTAATTATAATATATAAGTAAGGTAAACAATGCTTGTATTAAAATATTATCTTTATAGAAATCCCGTATGGCGTGCATATTTCCTGCTAGTGAAATGAGATAATTGGTACTACTAATATAATTTATAAAACAATCACAGGTATATATTAAATCTTAGATTCAGGTATTTACCAAGTGATGTTCCATTAATTCGTCAAATGCTATATTCAGATGAAGACTGACTAGCTCTAGTTTGGCTGTTTCCGCTTCGTGACACAGATAGCTCAAAGTATTGATCATGCTGGCAGTATAATTTTTTTGTGGAATATCCTGTTCCAGGGTGAATTCTATTCTTTTGAGATTCATAGCAGTGGCTTCCGTTTTTAGAAATCTAATAATTATTAAAAGTCAAAATGAGAATTTATATTTGTATATAACTATATACTTATTTAAGATGATTAAGAAATAATTAAAATTTTAGCAGATATTGTTTCAGGATTTTTTCACTAAAAAAGAAAAGCGGGCATCGCCATATGTTTTTTCTTTATTGACGTCAAAATAATCTGGGAAAATCACTCTATTGCCCGGGGCGTATTCGGCAATAACCATACATTCGTCAGCAAAATATCTATTATTGCTCAAAGAGGAAAGGGCATCACTAAGAATATCAAGGTCATAAGGCGGGTCGAGAAAAATAAAATCATATGGCTTCAATGCGGGGGATAAGGCAGGTACGTTAACATATTTAGTAGTAGATTTGTCTTCAACATTCAGCAAGCTAATATTCTTTTTCACCAGATGAAGTGCTGCGCGGTCTTTGTCAAAGAAGGTGACGTGGGCTGCACCCCGTGACAGGGCCTCAAGCCCCATGGCCCCGGTTCCGGCAAAGACATCCAATATTCTGGCCCCCTCAAGGCTTATCGAAGAATGTTCAAGGATATTAAATATGGTTTCCCGCATGCGGTCAGATGTGGGACGGATGCCTTTACCGCGCGGCGAGACCAGTTTGCGCCCACCATATGTGCCACCAATGATTCTCATTTCCTGTATTTTTTCTGGCCAGAAGGCTTAACACGATCTTCACGCTTTTTTGGATCTTTTTTCTTCTTATTCAATCGGCGTTTATTGGTTTTTGGTTTGGCTTTTGCCCATCCGGCACGTGTTTTGGCCGAGCGAGATTTTAGCACTTCACTTGGTGGAGTTATTTTGCTGACATCTTTATCTTTAAAAAATTCAGCACAGTGGCTCAGCATATCTGTCGAGGTCACTTCCAGAATTTCACCCCGGCTCATCTGCGCCAGCTCAAACGGGCCATAGGACAGCCTGATCAATCGGGTGACCTGCAATCCGATATATTCCAATAATTTACGCACTTCCCGGTTTTTGCCCTCGGTGATGGCAATGGTCAGCCAGATGTTGGATTTTTCCCGACTCTCATTGATATTGATCTTCACCCCCCGGTATTTCACATCCTCGATGGTGACACCGCGCCTTATTTCAGTAACTTTTTCCCGGTCAAAATAACCGTGACAGCGCACTTTATAAGTCCTCACCCATGCTGTTGATGGCAGTTCCAGCCAGCGGGCCAGTTCCCCGTCATTGGTCAACAGCAACAGGCCTTCTGTATTCAGGTCAAGGCGTCCGACTGACAGCACGCGCGGCATATTTTCCGGCATGGCCTCAAATACGGTGGGCCGTCCCTCCGGGTCATAATAGGTGGTCATGCGGCCAGCCGGTTTATGATATTTCCAGATTCTGGTGGGTTCCGGTGGTTTTACCACCATCCCGTCCACGGTGATACCTTCGACGGAAGTAATCAGGGTAGCAGGTGTGGTGATTAACTTATCCCCCTGCTTGACCATACCGGCTTCTATCATACGTTCCACGGCACGGCGTGAACCGACCCCGGCCCGGGCCAACATCTTGGCAATGCGTTCGCCCTTTAGGGGCTTTTGTGTATCATCTGTCATTGGTGCAAATCAGTTGTAATGCTATGAATATGATGCAATACAAGAAATCATGACATTTTCCAATAAATATATGACTATGGCGCTCAAAGAAGCCCATGAAGCAGCCAGGCGCGGCGAAGTTCCCGTGGGTGCTGTCATTGTGGATGGCACCAATGGCGATATTATTTCCCGGGCTGGCAACCGGGTTAAGGAGGACTGTGACCCGTCTGCCCATGCGGAGCTCCTCGCGATCAGGGCGGCGTGTCAGGTGCGAAACAGTGAGCGTCTTAACGACTGTGACCTTTATGTTACGCTGGAGCCGTGCCCTATGTGCGCGCAAGTGATTTCCTTTGCCAGAATAAGACGGCTTTATTTTGCCGCCGAAGATGAAAAAGGTGGCGGCGTGGAAAATGGCCCACGGATTTTTCATGCGGGAAGCTGTCATCATAGCCCTGAAGTATATGGCGGAATCGGGGCCAACGAAGCCGCGAAAATACTGAAAGACTTTTTCAAGTCGCGGCGATGATATTGGTTGTTGGCTAATTGGCGAATTTTAGGTAAGCTATATTCATGAATGACATCATCATAACAGCCCAGGAATGGATTACCACGTTACTCATCTGGTTTGATGAATCCCTACTATCCTATCAGACTTTGGCTCAGTTGGGTATCATCCTGCTATTGTGGGTGTTCAGTCTGGGGCTGACAAGACTGTTTGGCTTTTTATTTCCCCACGGGTTGGATCGGTTTGACCTGTATCAGCGTCTGAAGCCACAACTTACCCCGCTTTATGATCTAATTTTGTGGGCATTATTACTCTTAACCGTGCAGGCAGTGGCCGATCAGCAGGACGTGCCCAGTTATGCGCTTAATATTGCGACCAGCCTGATTTTTGCATGGATAGTGATTCGTCTGGCTACAAGTTTGATAGAAAGCCGGGAAATTGCCCGCCTGATCCGGTCACTGGCATGGGGATTGGCAGCGTTGAATATTGTCGGCTGGCTCGCACCGTTGATTAATATTCTGGAGGGGATAACATTTTCTCTGGGTCAGGGCGAGGTGAGTATATATGACGTATTGACCGGCATATTGACCATGGTTGTTCTGGTTTGGCTGGCCCTGTTTGTGACATCTTTTCTGGAGAACTGGCTACGCAGGGTTCCGGCGGTTAATCCTTCTGCCCGGGTGTTACTGTCCAAGGTCGCCCGCATTGTCCTGATAGCCTCGGCCTTTCTTTTTGCCGTGTCCAGCGTCGGCATCGATCTCACGGTCTTTGCCGTATTTGGCGGTGCGATCGGGGTTGGTCTGGGCTTTGGCCTGCAAAAAGTGGTATCCAATTTTATCAGTGGGGTGATCCTGCTCATGGATCGCTCCATCAAGCCGGGGGATGTTGTGGAAATTTCTGGCACCTACGGCAGAATCAATAAACTGGCGGGTCGGTACACTTCGGTTATATCCCGTGACGGGCGCGAACACCTGATTCCCAATGAAGATATGGTGACCCAGACAGTGGTTAACTGGACTTTTTCCCATCGCATGGTTCGCCGCCATCTACCCGTCGGGGTTTCCTATAAAAGTGATCTGGATCTAGCGATGGAACTCATGATTGAGGCTGCTGATGAAATTCCGCGCATACTGGATGATCCGGCCCCCCGGGTATTGATCAAGGGTTTTGGCGACAGTACCATTGATCTGGAACTGCGTATGTGGATACGGGACGCAAAAAACGGTGTTTCTAATGTGGCCAGTGAAGTTTATTACAAGATTTGGCATAAATTTCACGATAAGGGGGTCGAGTTCCCCTATCCTCAGCGGGATATCCATATTATGACGGGCAGTCAGTCAGATATTACCTAATAAATCACTTATCCTTACGCATTTCTGAAAAGACTTTTTGAATGAAACTTTTCAGATTACTCAGGTTGTGGGCGGCATCCTCGAAATGTTCTTCCATATGATCAATTTCTTTATGGCGTTTTTCCTGTTTGCGCAGTTTCAGTTCACTTTTGAGTTGATTGAGAACCTCCTGTGTTTCCCGGATCAGTTTTTTCAGCTTCTTTTTAGACAGGGATGAGAAATCTTCATTTTCCATCATAACTTCCTTCACATGGTAAGTTGGTAGGTAAAGACCAGCAGGCCCGGGAGTACAAAGAACACGCCAACCATATAGATCAGGGCAATTATTTTCCGGTCTGCCGCCACATTTGAAAGCCACTGGGCTCCCTCAATGGGTAATTTTCGCAGATTCTTGACCCCGTATATCAGCAGCACTGCCGAGAGATTATAGATCAGGTGAACCAGGGCGATTTGCAGGGCGAGTACGGCGTGGTCGCCTGAAATGGCGGTGGCAGCAAGGAGTGCAGTTATGGTGGTTCCAATATTGGCACCGAGCGTGAAGGGATAAATCTGCTTTAATTTGAATACCCCTGATCCTGCCAGTGGCACCATAAGGCTGGTGGTGGTGGAGGATGACTGGACCATAACGGTAACAACTGCCCCTGATACAATGCCCGAGACCGGACCCCGGCCAATGGAGCCATGCATGATATCCTTTGCCCGGCCCACCATAAGCTTTTTCAATAGCCTGCCGACAAATATGATGACAAAGAATATGACAATTATTCCAAAGACGACCAGCAGGATATTTGCCCCCTGTTCTGAAATCATGTTAGCCAGATTTTTAAACTCTGCAATGACTGGCTTGGTTATGGGCTTGATGAAATTCAGTCCCTTGACGCTTAAATTTTCGCCGCCCACAAGATGAGTGGCAAAGTAGCCTGCGGCTTTCTGCAGGGGATGAAACAGGATCTCAATGGGCAGGAAGATGACCACCGCCATCAGATTAAAAAAGTCGTGAACTGTGGCCGCGGCAAAGGCCCGGCGGAATTCTTTTTTCTTGTTAATATGACCAAAGCTGACAATGGTATTGGTAATGGTGGTGCCGATATTGGCCCCCATAATCATCGGTACCGCCATTTCTACGGATAATCCACCGGCGACCAGCCCGACGATGATCGAGGTTACGGTGGAGGAGGATTGAATCATCGCCGTAGCAATCACCCCGACAATAAGCCCCATAAAAGGATTGGTGGCAAAGGCAAATAGGTCGGTTGCCTGTCCCTTGGTTGCTCCTTTGAAACCAGCGCCAATCATGCCAACTGCGGTAATCAGCAAATAGATTAGAAATAGAACCAGCAGCCACTGAAAAATACGTAAGATCAGATTATCCTGTGTGGGTTCATTGTTTTCCGGGTTGGAAATGTCGATCATTTGTTTCTATCCAGAATCATTTTTTTTAAACTCGTCCGCATAGTTTCACCATTGCGAACCAAATGCAACGGGAGTTATATTATAGTTATGTGACAGTCTTTTTCCGCTCGCGCATTATAGCTCTCCAGCCGATGTCGCGGCGGCAGAAACCCTGGGGCCAATCTATCTGATCCAGTGCCGCGTAGGCTGCGTTTCTTGCTTCTGACACGTTTTTCCCTACGGATGTAACATTCAAAACCCGACCCCCGGTAGCGAGAATCTTATCTTCCTGTTTTTTGGTTCCGGCATGGAAAATAAAGGTATTTTCATCACTCCCGGCCTGTTCAAGATTACCAATTTCCGTATTTTTGTCGTAACTGCCGGGATAGCCCTTGGCGGCCATGACAACAGTAAGGGCAGGGGTGTCATGCCAGCCCATTTCCACCTGATCCAGATCACCTGTTGCACAGGCTAACAGGGCGGGAACAATATCCGATTTCATGCGCATCATCAGCACCTGACATTCCGGATCACCAAAGCGAACATTATATTCAATCAGTTCCGGTCCTTTTGCTGTTATCATCAGACCAGCGAAGAATACGCCCTTGAAAGGGTGGCCTTCTTCTTTCATGCCACGCATGGTGGGCAGGATGATCTCATTGATGGTGCGATCCGTCATATCATCTGTCATCACCGGGGCCGGGCTGTATGCCCCCATGCCGCCTGTATTGGGGCCGGTGTCGCCTTCGCCGACCTGCTTGTGGTCCTGTGCCGTGGCGAGCGGCAGGATATTTTCACCGTCACACAGGGCAAAGAAACTGGCTTCTTCACCCACCAGAAATTCTTCTATCACCAGCTCTGCCCCGGCTTCACCAAACTGCCCGCCGAGAATATCTTCGATGGCGGTGTAAGCCTGATCAAGAGTTTCCGCAATGATGACCCCTTTACCCGCTGCCAATCCATCGGCTTTGATGACGATTGGTGTGCCTTTTTCGCTGACAAAATCCTTGGCATCCTGTATTTCAGTAAACCGACCATAGGCGGCAGTGGGGATATTATATCTGGCACATAGGTCTTTGGTGAAGCCTTTGGACCCTTCAAGCTGTGCGGCGTAGGCACTGGGGCCAAATGCGATAATCTTCTCAGCTTCCAGATGATCAACCAAGCCTTCCACAAGCGGAACTTCAGGACCAACCACTACCAGACCAATATCCTCCTTATTGCAAAAGTTTACAACAGCACAATGGTCCGATGAATCCAATGTGATACAGGATGCCAGATTGCCCATACCGCCATTTCCCGGAGCGGCAAAAATATTTTCCACCAGTGGGCTTTGTGATATTTTCCAGACCAGAGCATGTTCCCGTCCACCGGAACCAATCACCAGAATATTCATCGTCAATAATCCTTTATCTATTACTGTCTTCCTTGTAGCATAGCGGGAAATGGAAACAAACAAAGATTACCCGGATAACACACCGGAATATAGCGTTACCGAACTGAGCATGGCCTTAAAACGCACTGTTGAGGACACATTCGGCTATGTGCGCCTGCGCGGCGAGGTCTCAGGGCTTAAACGGGCCGCGTCGGGCCATGTCTACCTGACCCTGAAAGATGACAAATCGGTGCTGGACGGTATCATGTGGAAAGGCGTTGCAGGCAGATTGAGTTTCCAGCCCGAGGACGGATTGGAAGTTATCTGCACGGGCAAGCTGACCACTTATCCCGGTCGTTCCAAATATCAGATCGTCATAGAACGCATGGAAGTGGCCGGAGCCGGGGCACTGATGGCATTGCTGGAGGAACGCAAAAAGAAGCTTGCTGCCGAAGGTCTGTTCGACCCTGCCCGGAAGAAATCTATTCCCTATCTGCCGCAAGTGATTGGCGTCGTAACCTCACCCACGGGGGCGGTAATCCGCGACATTCTCCACCGACTGTCTGACCGCTTTCCACGCCATGTCCTGGTCTGGCCAGTATTGGTGCAGGGCGAGGGAGCAGCCGAACAAATTGCCGGAGCTATCCGGGATTTTAACAAATTGGATGGTAGTAGTGACATAGCAAGACCAGACGTTTTGATTGTGGCGCGGGGTGGCGGCAGTCTGGAAGACCTGTGGTCCTTTAACGAGGAAGTGGTGATCAGGGCCGTAGCCGACAGTGATATTCCGCTAATCTCTGCGGTCGGGCATGAAACGGACACCACACTGATTGATTTTGTCTCGGACTTGAGGGCCCCGACACCGACGGCGGCAGCGGAACATGCGGTTCCGGTTAAGGCTGACCTGATATATACCGTTCAGGATTTTGATAGCCGCCTCAACAGATCTGTTCACCGAACGATACAGGATAAGGCGGAAAAGCTTCTGGGCCTCAACCGCGGACTGCCCAAGCCATCTGATATACTGGCATTGGGGCGGCAGCGTTTTGATGATGCGTCCGAGCGATTGCCAAGGGCACTGAGGCTGCTCAGTGAAAAGCGACAAATGCAGCTAGCAGGCGTTGGTCGTCTGCTTCGCCCGGATATTGAGCGGGCACAGGAAAAAATCATTCAGCTTTCCGAGCGTATGGACCGGGCAATGGAGCAGAATTTGCACCAGATGAAACATAAATTTGATGCCACAGATCGCTTGTTTGACAGCCTGAATTACAAAAGGGTGCTGGATCGGGGTTTTGCGGTGGTTAGGGGTAAGAAGGGCAGGACGGTGACTCAGGCGGCAGATATTTCCTCTGGTGAAGGGATTGATATTGAATTTAAGGATGGTCATGTGGGGGCTGTGGCCGCTGGCAAGGCGACTAAGAAAAAACCGCGCCCTAAAAAAAATGATGGTCGACAGGGTAGTTTACTGTGAGAATCATTGCCTGTTCAATAATAGTGTTCTTTATGGCGGGAATTGCCCAAGCTAAAAATAAGCTTGGCCTGCCCGATGAACTTACCCAAGGCGGCTTTTATGTGGGCAAGGTTGCACCGGGAAGTGCTGTCTGGCTGGGCGAGAAAAGACTGAAAGTTTCTCCTGAAGGTTATTATGTTTTTGGTCTGAACTGGCAGCAGGGCGGGATAGTAAAAATGAAATATGGTGCGCCGGATGGTGTGCTTTATCCACAGCGACTAATCGTCAAAAAACAAAAATATGATATTCAGCATATTGATGGCCTGCCACCAAAAATGGTCACACCGCCAAAGGCTGTTCTGGCAAGGATAGCTGAGGATTCAGCGCGGGTAAAAAAAGCGCGTACCACAGATAGCAACCTGCAAAATTTCCGGGCCGGTTTTATCTGGCCAGTCCGGGGCCGGATCAGCGGCAATTTTGGCAATCACCGTATATTGAATGGTAAGCCGAAAAGTCCCCATATGGGCATGGACATCGCGGCCCCCAAAGGCACTCCCATCAAGGCACCTCTAGGCGGCGTGGTGACTTTGGTGTCTGATCTTTATTATACTGGCAATACCCTGATAATTGACCATGGTTTAGGTATCAACACGGTTTTCGCCCATATGGATACAGTTATGGTGCGCGTGGGACAGGTGATTAAGCAGGGTGACCAGATTGGTACAGTTGGGGCCACAGGCCGTGCCACTGGACCGCATCTCCATTGGGGGCTAAACTGGTACAAGGAAAGACTTAACCCGGCTTTGGTGCTGG
>JAJFIP010000321.1 GCA_021774875.1 Emcibacter sp. | reverse complement strand
AAGATGGCTGGTCACTTGCGGTTCTGGGAGAAAATATGACTGATCAGGTGGTCAAGCTATTTGCTGGCGATGCCCCCTTGTCCGGCTCCACATTTGGCACTATCGCCAATTATAATTTCCTGAGCCGGGGGCGGACAGTGACCATTCAGGCGTCCTTTGATTTTTAGGACATATGATTCATAACAATAAAAAGGCGGTCGCAGATACGACCGCCTTTTTTAATGGGCCTCATCCCAATTATGCCCCACTCCACAATCGACAGTTAAGGGGACAGTAATTTCTTTTGCTGGCAGGGATGCCTTTTCCATGACCTCTTTAACCACCGGGATGGTCTGCTCCATCTGTGTTTCAGGAACTTCAAACACCAGTTCATCATGAACCTGTAACAGCATCTTCGCGTCCAGCCCCGCATCTTTCAGAGCTTCAGGCATTCTTATCATCGCCCGCTTGATCACATCAGCAGCGGCCCCCTGTATCGGTGCATTGATGGCGGCCCGCTCACCAAAAGAGCGACGCATACCATTCTTGTCATTGATACTGGCGATATGACAGCGACGGCCAAAAATGGTTTCCACATATCCATGCTGGCGGCAGAAATCCTTGGTCTCCTCCATATAGGTACGAATACCGGGAAAGCGTTCAAAATAAGTATCAATGAATTGTTTGGCTTCGGATTTTCCTATGCCCAGTTGTCGGGCAAGGCCAAAGGCGCTGATGCCGTAAATAATACCAAAATTTATTGCCTTGGCCTGTCGGCGCACCGCCGGGTCCATGCCCTCAATGGGGACGCCAAAAACCTGGCTAGCGGTCATGGCATGAATGTCGATGCCATCGCGGAACGCCTGTTTCAGACTGTCAAGGCCTGCAATATGGGCCAGCAGCCGCAACTCGATCTGGCTATAATCGGCGGCGAGGAATTGATGACCGTCTCTAGCGACAAAGGCCTGTCTGATTTTACGGCCTTCCTCAGTCCTGATCGGAATATTTTGTAGATTGGGATCATTGGAAGACAGTCGTCCGGTGGTGGTCGATGCCAGCGAATAGGAGGTATGGATACGGCCTGTATCCAGATTAATTTCATTTTGTAATGCGTCAGTATAAGTACTTTTCAGTTTGGCCAGTTGTCGCCAGTCCAGCACCCGCGCTGGCATCTCATGACCATCAGTGGCCAATCCCTCCATTACATCCACATTGGTGCTGTAGCCGCCGCTCTTATTCCTCTTGCCGCCCGGAAGCCCCATCTCACCAAATAAAATTTCCCCGAGCTGTTTGGGTGAGGCAATATTGAAATCACGGCCAGCCAGAGTATGAATTTCCTTTTCCAAAACAACAAGTCGTTCCGCAAAGTCATTGGACAGCCGGTGCAGCATGGCCCGGTCCACCAATATGCCGTGCTTCTCCATAGCAGCAATCACTGGAACTAGGGGCCGATCAAGGGTTTCATAAACCGTTGTCATTCCTTCACCCGCCAGACGCGGTTTTAGCTTACGGTGCAGGCGTCCGGTAATGTCGGCATCTTCGGCGGCATAGTCTGTGGCCTTGTCCAGTGGCACCTGATCAAAAGTGATCTTGCTTTTGCCCGTGCCGCATATTTCCTTGAACGGAATACAGTCATGATCCAGATGCAGCTTGGCCAGCTCATCCATGCCGTGATGATGCACCCCCGCATCCAGTGCATAGGAAATCAACATAGTATCATCCAGCGGATATATGTGAATGTCATGTTTAGCCAGAATCAGATAGTCATATTTGATATTCTGGCCGATTTTCAGGATCGCCGGATTTTCCAGTATGGGCTTCAGAGCCGACAACACCTGATCCATTGGCAATTGCTCTGGCGCACTATTATCGCCAAAATCAAGCTCGCCTTCCACCACAGTGGTATGACCGAGCGGAATATAACAGGCGCGTCCGCTCTCTATGGACAGGGAGATACCAACCAGTTTGGCCCGCATGGCGTTAAGCGAAGTGGTTTCAGTATCAATGGTCACCTGATAAGCAGCCTTGATGTCCGTGATCCAGCGGGTAAGCTGATCCATTGTCGTCACGGTTTCATAGGCGACTTCCTCTGGCTCCGGCGTATCTTTATAAAATGCGGGGGCATCGGACCCCATATGGGACAGAATCTTTGTGCTAAGGCTCCTGAAACCCTGCTCCTCGAGAAAAGGCAGTATGGTTTCCACCTCAATATCCCTGACCCTTAGCGTATCAATATCCGGCAGATCTGGAACATCGGTACTCAGGGTCACCAGTTGCCGGCTGATTCTGGCCATATCAGCAAATTCGATGAGATTTTCCCGCCGTTTGATCTGCTTGATCTCACCCGCCCGAGCCAACAGACTGTCCAGATCGCCATATTCGGTGATCAGCAGGGCTGCCGTTTTGACACCAATGCCCGGTACTCCCGGTACATTGTCGGAACTGTCCCCGGCCAACGCCTGAATCTCGATTACTTTTTCAGGTCCGACGCCAAATTTTTCAAACACTTGCGCCGGGCCGATATGCCGGTTTTTCATGCTGTCGAACATATCAATCTTATCTCCGACCAGTTGCATTAAGTCTTTGTCTGATGAGACAATAGTTACAGTAAACCCTTGGGCTTCGGCCTGTCTGGCATAGGTGGCGATAATGTCATCGGCTTCATAACCTTCCATATCTATGGCCGGCACGTTAAAGGCGGTAACAGCTTCGTGGATGATAGGGAATTGCGGCACCAGATCTTCCGGTGCTGGCGGGCGGTGGGCCTTGTAATCGGCATAAATTTCATTGCGGAATGTTTTCCTCGCCCGGTCAAATATGCACGCCAGATGACTGGGCCGTTCGGTATCATCCAGATCTTTCAACATCTTGAACAGCATATTGCAAAAACCCATCACCGCATTGGTCGGTGTGCCGTCCTCGCGGCTCATATAGGGTAAGGCATGATAGGCCCGGAAGATAAATCCCGACCCGTCAATAAGATAAAGATGTTTGCCCCTTGCACCGGGCATAGAATCTGTCATAAGTTTACGACCCAAATATGGAAATCTAATGCGGTCGCGACTTATAGACAAGGTATTTTTATGACGGATGATCAATTGGCTCTGGAAATTCGGGGGCTTGAGAAAATTTATGCCGGTGCAAAGGGTGAGACAGAAAAGCATGCCCTGAAAGGTATCGACTTGTCGGTCCGGCGCGGCAGTATTTTCGGACTGCTCGGCCCCAATGGTGCTGGTAAGTCAACTACTATCAATATTCTGGCCGGACTGGTACGCAAATCGGCAGGAACGGCCAAAGTCTGGGGCTTTGATATTGATGAGCAGCCCCGCAATGCCAAGGCCAGCATTGGCATCGTACCTCAGGAAATATATTTTGACGCCTTCTTCTCGCCGCGAGAAATGCTGGAATTACAGGCTGGTTTTTACGGCGTTCCCGTATCTGACCGCCGCACAGACGAAATACTCGACGCCATGAGTCTGCTGGACAAGGCCGACAGCTATACCCGCCACCTGTCAGGCGGCATGAAACGGCGGCTTCTGGTGGCCAAGGCCATGGTCCATAACCCGCCCATTCTGGTGCTGGATGAGCCAACCGCAGGGGTTGATGTGGAATTGCGTCAGAATTTATGGACCTATATACGCAAATTAAATGCCCTCGGCGTCACCATCGTGCTCACCACCCATTATCTGGAAGAAGCCGAAGAGTTATGTGATGAGATCGCCATCATCAATCATGGTGAAGTTGTTGCCTGTGACAGCACAGTAAATCTGCTCAGCCAGCTTGATGAAAAGGTTATCACCATCCGGCCCATGTCACCCTTATCATTTGTACCAGATAGTTTAAAGGAAATCGGCGCGAGCCTTAATCAGGCGGGCGAGATAGTAGTCTGCTTCAGTCCAAGTCATCTGTCCATTGGCAATATCTTGCAGAAAGTGCAAAATGCAGCTATTGAAATAGCAGACTTGTCAACGCAGGAAAGTGATCTGGAAGATATTTTCCTTCAGCTCACATCCGCAAAGAAGATATAGAGGCGTTATGTCAGTATTCCATGATTTTGATGTTTTAGTGATCGGAAGCGGTGCGGCGGGCCTGTCGCTGGGCCTTAAAGTCGCAGGTGACGCCAAGGTCGCCATCCTGTCAAAAAACCGCCTCAGCGAGGGTAGCACATCATGGGCGCAGGGCGGCATTGCCGCCGTTCTCGATAATCGTGATACCACCACATCCCATATTGAAGACACCATGGTTGCAGGTGCTGGGCTGTGCCATAAGGACAAGGTCATTCATGTGGTTGAAAATGGCCGCGATGCTATTGACTGGCTGGTTGAACAAGGGGTTGCTTTCACCAAAGAGCCACATGTCGGGAAAGACATCTTTGTCGATGGGGATTATCATCTGACCCGGGAAGGCGGCCATTCCTTCCGCCGGGTGGTTCATGCCACCGATGCCACCGGACAAGAAGTGCAGCTTTCCCTTGAAACTCAGGCAAAAAATCATCCCAATATCTCTTTATTTGAAAATCATATGACAGTAGATCTGATCAGTGATCAGAACCCGGACCCGGATAAACGTCGCTGTGTCGGGGCCTATGTCTTTGACACCGATAAGGGCCGTATGGATGTTTTTCGGGCAAAATTTACGGTTCTGGCTACCGGTGGCGCAAGCCGGGTCTATCTCTATACCTCAAACCCGGATGGGTCCACAGGTGACGGTATCGCCATGGCCTGGCGGCTCGGCTGCCGGGTTGCCAATATGGAATTTAACCAGTTTCACCCCACCTGCCTGTATCATCCGGAAACCAGAACCTTTCTGTTGACCGAAGCCCTGCGCGGGGAAGGGGCTTATCTGCGGCTGCCGGGTGGTGAGCGGTTCATGGAAAATTTTGATAAGCGGCTTGAACTAGCCCCCCGCGATATTGTCGCCCGCGCCATTGACCATGAAATGAAACGACTAGGCATAGATTGCGTCTATCTGGATATTTCCCACAAGGATGAAAGCTTTATCCGGGAGCATTTCCCGACAATCTATAAACAATGCCTGAAACTGGGTTATGATCTGACCAAACAACCGATTCCGGTGGTGCCTGCAGCCCATTATACCTGTGGCGGTGTGATGACAGACAAATCGGGTCGAACCGATGTGGCCAATCTTTATGCCATTGGTGAGGTCGCCCATACCGGCCTTCACGGTGCCAACCGTATGGCCAGCAACTCGTTGCTGGAATGTCTGGTTTATGCCAAAACCGCGGCAGAGGAAATTCTGTCCCTGATAAAAAATACAGACATATCCGTTGATATTAAGCCCTGGGATGAAAGCCGGGTCATGGACAGTGACGAAGATGTTGTCATATCCCATAACTGGAACGAACTGCGCCATTTCATGTGGGATTATGTGGGTATTGTCAGAACCACCAGAAGACTGGAAAGAGCGGCACGGCGGGTTGATATGCTGGCCGGGGAAATCCGCGAATATTACAGCCATTTCCGGGTAAGTCCAGACCTGCTGGAACTTCGTAATCTGGTGGTGGTGGCAGACCTGATTATCCGTTCTGCCCTGCTGAGGACCGAAAGCCGGGGACTGCATTATATGCTGGATTATCCTGATACCGACCCGGCTCTTGCAGGTCGGGATACCATCCTCAAGCCACCCAGATTGCCGACGGCAAAATGATTATGCCACAATATGGCCTTATTTCTTTCTCACTTCTGCCTTAATGTCCGGGTACTATCTGTAATT
Organism: Emcibacter sp.; assembly: GCA_021774875.1. GTDB lineage: Bacteria > Pseudomonadota > Alphaproteobacteria > Sphingomonadales > Emcibacteraceae > Paremcibacter. The sequence goes on along the minus strand of JAJFIP010000321.1, from coordinate 13,790 downwards.
GCTAAATCCCCTTGGGCCAGTTATCGGAAAAAGCCAATACAACCTCTTCCAACCCGTATTATTTCTGATAACTGGCTATTCTTTTGCCCTTCTGATATGACTATCAAAAAAAGGGCCTTCACATGAAATTATATGAACTTGTCGGTAAAGATAAAACTCAGGGCTTCAGCCCCTATGTCTGGCGATCGCGCATGGCTCTGGCCCATAAGGGGCTGGACGTGGAAATGGTCCCGCTGATCTTTACAGAAATCCCAAAGCTTACGGTTACTGATTCCAAAACCGTACCCATATTAGAGCATGATGGAAAATGTATTTCTGACAGCTGGACTATCGCCTGTTATCTGGAAAATAATTTTCCTGATAGCCCGTCAATTTTTTGCGGTGATGCTGGCAAGGCCTATGCTAATTTTTTCAATTATACCTGTTTTTATCATCTTATCATCCCGCTTTTTCAGGCATTGGCCTTTGATATATTTGAAGGGATTGACGAAAGGGACCGGGAATATTTTCGCAGCTCACGGGAAGGCCGGCTCGGCAAAAGTCTGGAAGAAACCTATGAGACCCGGCATAAATCTCTGGCCATATTCCAGAAACAGCTCTACCCCTATAATTCAACTCTGAAAATACAAAATTTTCTGGGCGGTGAAAGCCAGACTTATGTGGATTTTATCATGTATGGTCTATTCCAATGGGCCAAGGGGGTAAGTACTCTGCAACTGCTATCTACCGATGATCCACTGTATGAATGGCGCAACCGGATGGATGAACTTTATGGCGGATTGGGCAAGGTGATCCGGTCAAAAAAATAAACTTGGGTATTTTTGTCTTTAATCCCTTGAATTTTGCACCCCAATTTCCATATTTGATTAAATTATAGCGTAGGGTGTAGTAAACATGACAACAGATACCAAGAAAAATCCGGGAAAAGTAGAAAAACATGGCTTTCAGGCAGAAGTCTCCAAACTTCTGCATATGATGGTCCATTCGGTCTATTCCGAGCGGGAAATTTTCCTGCGTGAATTGATCTCCAATGCATCAGATGCCTGTGACAAACTTCGTTATGATGCCCTGACTAGCCCGGAACTGATCAAGGACGACCCGGAATTCCGCGTCACAATCACCCTTGATGAAAAGGCGAGCACCCTGACCCTGTCCGATAATGGCATCGGCATGGATCATGATGATCTGGTATCTCATCTGGGCACTATTGCCCGTTCGGGAACCTCTGCTTTCATGGATAAAATGTCAGGAGATGACGCCCAGGACGTTAATATGATTGGCCAGTTCGGGGTCGGTTTCTATTCGGTCTTTATGGTGTCAGATAATATTCAGGTTGTGAGCAAAAAAGCCGGTGAGACGGCTAGCTGGACCTGGCAGTCCGATGGTATTGGCGAATATACATTATCACCCGCCACCAAAGAAAGTCGGGGCACTGACATCATTCTCCACATCAAGGACGACGCGAAAGAATTTCTGGAAGAATTCCGCATCCGCTCCATTGTCAAGACCTATTCTGATCATATTGCCATACCGATCACACTGAATTTTACCAAAGATGATGAAGAACAATCGGAAAAGGTCAATGACGGTACTGCCTTATGGGTGCGGCCAAAGTCGGAAATTACCGAGGAGCAGTATAAAGAGTTTTATCATCATGTGGGTCATGCCATGGATGATCCGTGGATGACGCTCCATTACAAGGCCGAAGGGGTGATTGAATATTCGGTGCTGATGTATGTGCCGAGCCAGCCACCCATGGATTTGTTTGATCCGGCCCGGAAAACCCGTACCAAACTTTATGTCAAACGCATCTTCATTACTGACGACTGCGAAGACCTGATTCCGGGATACCTGCGGTTCATGCGCGGCATTGTCGACAGTGAAGACCTGCCGCTTAATATCAGCAGGGAAATGCTGCAGAATAATCCGGTGATGACCAAAATCCGCAGTGCGCTCACCAAAAAAATTCTGTCTGAACTGGAAAAGAAGGCGACAAAAGATGCGGAATCCTACGTCAACTTCTGGAAATCTTTTGGGGCCGTCTTAAAAGAAGGCATTTATGAGGATTTTTCCCGCCGCGACCAATTGCTAAAACTAGCCCGCTTTGAAAGCACCAGTGAACAAGGACTGCAAAGTCTTGATGATTATGTGGGCCGTATGAAAGAGGGACAGGATAACATCTATTATATCACTGGCGACAGTCTGGATGTTGCCAAACGCTCGCCCCAACTCGAAGGTTTTAAAGCCAAAGGCATCGAGGTACTATTCCTCACCGATGCGGTCGATGATTTCTGGCTGCAAATGGTGCCGGAATATGAGGGTAAGAAATTCCAGTCAGTCACCCGTGGCACTGCCGATCTGGATGACAAAAAAGAAGACGATGACAAGGAAGATAAAAAAACCACCCCCGAAATAGATGCCCTGATCGGGCTGTTAAAGACAAATCTCGAAGGGTCGGTTAAAGATGTGCGGCTGTCAAAGCGCCTGACCGAAAGTGCGGTATGTCTGGTGGCTGATGAAGGTGATATGGATATTCACCTGCAGAAAATCCTGCAACAACATCAGCAACTTGATCAGACCACGCTCAGGGTTCTGGAAATCAACGCCGATCATGCCCTGATCAAGACCATCGCCGCTGCCGCCGTAAAAGAAGGCTCCATTGATACCCTTAAAGATGCGGCTATTCTGCTATTGGATCAGGCCCGGATTATGGAAGGCGATTTGCCAGAAGACCCGCAGGCCTTTGTCCGGCGGCTCTCCTCAATTATGGTCGGTGGCTTGAAGTAATATTCATTAACCGAACCCTCTTGGGTGAGGCAAGGCCGACTGGCCGCCCGAGCAAATGCGAGGATAGCCTAAGCTGCCCGAGTTTTAGTTTACTAAAGCGGAAAATAAGGAAAGCGCCGGTGCTTGAGGCAAAACAAAAAAACTACCTTTTTAACTTTGCTGCCGCAATGATCGGGCCGGTTTCCTGTGCTTGCAACAGTAGCGCATAAGCATCATATTCACCGTCACCAATATCGTTTCTGGACAATGTGAGCCTGACCTCTTCCCCTGTCCAGCTACCAACACGTTTTATGCTTTGCACTACATTGTGATATTCTCTGACCTGGCCACCAAGCTCGCCTTTTTGGATATTAACTGTTTTAATATAGTCATAGCCAATAACCCAGATGGTTGCGGGTGTTTCAGTCTCATGAGTACCAATTTTCAGATCGATCATATCCCCCATGAGATCAAAAGTAATTTCGAGATCTTGCCGTTGCAGCTCCGTGGCATTTATCCGCACCAGGTCGACCATTTTATTGGCCTGACTTCCCTGCGACCCGATAATGTCATGGGCCCCCTGAATAATCATTTGTGGCGTGTAAACCCCGTTTTTTCCCAATGATGTATTATATTTTTTCTGACGCAGCGTGCATTCCGGCTTGGCAAGTGTGTCGACCCAGCCCAGATAGTTCCAGTAATCAACGGAATAGCTGAGAGCCAGGATATTTTCCTGAGTAGAGAAATCCGCCAGAATAGCATCTGCCGGCGGACATAAATTACAGCCCTGTGATGTGAATAACTCGACAACGACGAGATTTTTATCGCCATCATGCCCCATTTCCGGCTCAGCATATGATATACTTGTAGCTGAATGGAAAAATACGCAGATAACCGATAAAATTCTAATTAAATGTAAAACTATATTCATGTCTTCAAGTTAACTTATTAATAATTCAACTGCCAATCACACTATAGTGAGTTCTTGATTATATTATTCAGAATAAAGTATCTATAGCGTAGAAATTCGGATTAGTACCAAAATAAGATCAAGAAAAATACTTTTATGCAAAAAGAAAAATTGACAGCAGGGTCATCCATTACGGAAAGTTATCGTTTTCTCGCTAACCATATGGACCATTTTTTCCGTCTTATTTATGGCCCCCTGATTATTTGGGTTATGGTAAAATTAAGCGAACAAATTCTTGCCAGAGAATATAATATCCAGATTAACGGTACTACTTTTCTGCATCTGTTCACCGCCACTTTTGCCATTATCTGGTATCGTCAATTTTTGCTGGGGGCGGATAAGGCACGTTATCGCCTGCTATTTAATAGAGGATTGATCGGCAGCCGCTTTACGGTAAAACGATTTTTTCGTGCTGTGTTCAGAATTATGGCAATCACTGTAGCTCTTTTAGTGCCAACGCTGATTATTTCCATCGGCATGATGATCTATTATCAGTCCCAAGGCCTGCTATTCTCCGAAAGTATTATTCAGGAAATGGCCATGAAAAGTACCATCATTGTCATGTTAATCTTTTCACCCATTTTAGTGCGCCTGTCACTTTTTACGGCTGGCTTGGCATTGGGGCGGTCATCGCTGGGCTTTCGGCAGATATGGAAACATACCGGGGGCTATACCGTAACCCTGTGGTGGGTGACCCTGCGGGGATTTCTGCCTCTCAGTATTTACAGTTTAGTTTTAACGTGGTTTTTACATGGGGTCGCTGAGAAGTTCTCAGTCCATTATATAATATCAACTCTTTTGATCGAAACTCTGGCCGGGTTCCTCACTTTTTATATGCTGGCCATTGTGGTGGCGGCCAATGCAGAGGCATTCCGGGTTCTGATTGGAACCAGAGAAGGCGACGGTCCACACCGTGAGGATGCGGGGCCGCCCAGAGTAGAAAGAAGAAAAAGAAAAAGAAGAAATAACAGCAGAGAAAAAGCCCGAACCGCTTGACCGGGCTTTCTGTTTCCCGGCTTTCTGTTTCAAAGTCTGATTATTATTTATTCCGCCGCCAGTGAACGCAACACATAATGCAGGATGCCACCGTTGGCAAAATATTCAACCTCACCCACAGTATCAATGCGACATAACACGGTAATTTCTCGTGAAGAGCCGTCTGCGTATGTCACCTTTACCGCCACATCCTGACGTGGGGTAATGCCATCCGCAATGCCGGTAATGTCAAAAGTTTCTGTGCCTGTCAGGCCCAGACTAGTGCGATTGTCACCGTCTTTAAATTGTAATGGCAACACGCCCATTCCCACCAGATTAGACCGGTGAATACGTTCAAAACTTTCCACCAGCACCGCTTTCACACCCAGCAAATTAGTGCCCTTGGCCGCCCAGTCACGGCTGGAGCCTGTGCCATATTCCTTGCCGCCGACGACCACAAGTGTTGTGCCGCTGTCCAGATAGCGCATGGCCGCATCATATATACTGATAACTTCGCCCGATGGATAATGGGTGGTCCAGCCGCCTTCTGTCCCCGGTGCCATCAGGTTACGCAGCCTGATATTGGCAAAGGTTCCGCGCATCATCACTTCATGATTACCGCGCCGGGAGCCATAGCTGTTAAAGTCGCGCCGCTCAATACCATGATCCTGTAGATATTTACCCGCCGGACTGTCTGCCTTGATCGCCCCTGCCGGAGAAATATGGTCAGTTGTTATACTGTCACCAAGCAGAGCCAACAGGCGCGCACCTTCTATATCAGAAAACCCACCCTCGGCAACTTTGCTCATGCCCTGAAAATAGGGCGGCAGTCGAATATAGGTGGACTCCTCTTCCCATGAATAGGTTTCACCCTCAGCCACATTTATATCCTGCCATGCGCTCGTTCCGGCAAAAACATCCTTGTAACGGTCAATGAACATTTCCCGGCTCAGGGACGAGGCAATGGCATCAGAAACTTCTTTGTTGCTGGGCCAGATGTCTTTCAAATAAACGTCATTGCCCTGACTGTCCTGACCAAGGGGATCATTAATGATGTCAAAAGTCATGGAACCGGCAATGGCATAGGCCACCACCAGCGGCGGTGATGCCAGATAGTTGGCTTTAATATCCTGAGAAATGCGGCCTTCAAAATTCCGATTACCGGACAAGACCGATGTGCAAACCAGATCATTGGCATTAATGGCCGCAGAAATAGGTGCCGCCAGCGGGCCGGAATTTCCGATACAGGTGGTACAGCCATAGCCCACCACATTAAACCCGAGCGCATCCAGATGATCCTGCAATCCGGCTTTTGCCAGATATTCTGACACCACCTGTGATCCGGGGGCCAGGGATGCCTTGACCCAGGGCTTTTTGGTCAGACCCAGCGCATTGGCCTTTTTCGCCACCAGACCCGCTGCCAGCATGACGCCCGGATTTGAGGTATTGGTACAGGAAGTTATAGCCGCAATTACCACATCACCGTGGCGAATACCGTGGGCCACAGCTTCGGTCTCAAAAGTCTTGCCCTTCTCACCCAGTTTGCCAAAATCGGATAATACCTTATCAAAGGCATTGACCGCTGCTTTAAGGGCTACCCGATCCTGCGGGCGTTTTGGACCGGAAATATTTGGCTCAATGGTGGAAATATCAAGCTCCAGCTTATCTGAATAAACCGGCTCCGGTGAATTTTCGTCAAGCCACATGCCCTGCTCTTTGGCATAGGCTTCTACCAGAGCAATGTTATCTTCTGTCCGGCCCGACAGACGCAGAAATTCCAGGGTCTGATTTGATACCGGGAAAAAGCCGCAGGTGGCCCCATATTCCGGGGCCATATTGGCGATGGTTGCCTGATCCGCCAAGGTAAGCTCATCCAGCGCACTGCCGTAAAATTCCACAAATTTGCCAACTACACCCAGTTCGCGCAGCATTTCAACAACCCTGAGCACCAGATCGGTGGCCGTAATGCCTTCCGGTAATTTTCCGGTCAGTTTAAAACCAACCACTTCTGGAATCAGCATGGATACCGGCTGGCCCAGCATGGCGGCTTCGGCTTCGATCCCGCCAACGCCCCAGCCCAGAACCGCAAGACCGTTGATCATGGTGGTATGGCTATCGGTACCAACACAGGTATCAGGATAGGCGATGGTCCGCCCGGCCACTTCTGCCGTCCATACAGTTTTGGCGATATATTCAAGATTAACCTGATGGCAAATGCCGGTTCCGGGCGGCACGGCAGAGAAATTATCAAAGCTCGACTGTCCCCATTTCAGGAACTGATAGCGTTCTGCATTGCGCATCATTTCCAGATCAACATTTTCCTTCAGCGCGGTCGCTGTCCCGGCCTTATCCACCATCACGGAATGATCAATCACCAGATCAACCGGGCTGAGCGGGTTTATTTTCTGGGGATCGCCGCCCATATCTTTCATGGCATTACGCATGGCCGCCAGATCAACCACAGCAGGCACGCCAGTAAAATCCTGCATCAGTACCCTGGCCGGGCGATATTGAATTTCTCTGGTTTCGCGTCCTAAATTTTTCTGCCAGTCAACTATCGCCTGCACATCTCCGGTCGAAACCGTCACCCCATCTTCGTAACGCAGCAGATTTTCCAGCAGCACTTTCAGGGTAAAGGGCAAGCGGGACACATCGCCCAGCTTCCCTGCGGCAGTTTTCAATGAAAAATAATCATATTCCCTGCCGTTTACATCCAATGTCCGACGGGTGCCTAGGGTATCTTGACCAACAGTTGCCACGGGGTTTCTCCTTATGCGTATATATGCTGAAATTCTCTAGCTGTTTTCTGCACTAAAATGCAGAAATTCTCAAGCAAAAAGGTTGCCCTGCAAGCGGATTCAGTTAAAACAAACCATAATAATATATTAGTTAATTAGAATATAATAATTTATTAATACATCAAGTTTATATCTTAATCAGCCCATGATGCCCAGGAAATTCCTGGACAAAACATCGCGGTTAAATTGATGCCACATTTATAGTTGGGGAAACCAATGAAATTATTTAAGCGAAGTTTACTCGGATTCGCCAAAAACCTTTCCGATCAACAAAACATGTGGATTATTTTTGGCACCATGTGCGCAAATATGACTGTGATGAGTTTGACTTTGTTTGTCACAGCGCAATCTTTAACGGAATTTATTCCTGCCTCATTGGGTATTAGCGGCGTGATACTGGCCGCTGGTCTATATTTCTGGCGACAATTATTTCGAAATATAGTGGCCGTAGGAATAGTCAGCACGGGCATAAAAACCGACCTGAAATGTGCTCTGGACTTGTTACAGCAAGAAAAACAAATAATAGCCAGACAGAAAAAAGAAGTTCGTAAAATGACATTGAAAGCCGGACTGGCCACGGAATTACAGCATCAGGTCGAGGATGAACTGAAATATCTGAAAGAATTCGCCGGACAGACCAAAACCAGCCTGTTCAAAATGGCTGATTCCATTGATATTGAATTACAGGAAAATATTCAGCGTATTACCGTTCAAGCTGAAAAAGCCAATGAAATTGCCGCCCAGCTGAAAAACTCTGCCACCACGGTCGGCGACAAATCCGATGATGTTGCCGATGGTGCTGCTCAAGCCCTTGAAAATACCACTAATGTTCAGCGTTCTGCAGAAATGCTGAGCACCGCGGTCATGGAAATCAGCTGTCAGATGGAACAGACAACTGAACTGACCCGGAATGCTGTGACCGTCAGCAATCATACTCAGGAAACAATTTCCGGGCTTGAAGAAGCCGCAAAGGATATTGAAGGTATTATTGGTCTGATCAATAATATTGCCCATCAGACAAATCTGCTGGCTCTTAATGCCACGATTGAGGCAGCCCGTGCCGGAGCTGCGGGTAAAGGATTTGCTGTAGTGGCATCGGAGGTCAAGGAGCTTGCCAGTCAGACGACCCGTTCCATTGTCGAAATTACCAAACATATTAATGGCATCCAGGCAAAAGTTGACGATGCCGTGACGGACATCGACCAGATCAAGAAAAGTATAGATGAGGTGCAGGCTTCCTCTGACATTATTGGTGACGAGGTTGCCCGGCAAGGTGATGCCACAAGGGAAATAGCTGCCAGTGTTTCCGAAGCCCGTTCCAGTGTCCAGACGGTTACAGAGGGTGCCCATGACATCTCTGTGGAAGCCACCAATAATGTTAGCATAGTGGAGGAAATAAACCAGATTTCAGAGGGGCTGGCCATACAGGTACTTTCCATCCGCAATCACATGATGGAAATAGTCCAATGTGCGCTGGACGAAAACGAAAGACGCAGTTCTGAACGCGTCATGGCGGCCACAACATCAGCCATCACTGTGGAAGGCCATGATGAAATAATCACCATTCAGATTGTGGATTACTCCATGGGTGGCATGCAGATGAAACTGCTTGACCCCATGCCGCCTGCCACCTCCAAAAAAGGCAAAATTACCACCGGCGACTCCGATTCTACCATCAACTTTGAAATTCGAAGCATGCATGATGATATTATTAATGCCCAATTCGATGATGAGGAGGAACTTATCCGCATGTTTAACATATTTCTGCATTCTCAAAACCCAGAAGATGATCAGGATGATATTCTGGATGATGTGGAGATGTTCGGATAATCTCAAATATGGCGGACTTGCCGTAATTCGCCCATAAATTACCTTTTTTAAGCCAAAGTAACGCCCTATTGACAGCCCATATTCCCCCAATCAGATATATACCAGAGAGAAAGACCATGAGTAAATTAACTTACCCCACAACGGCAACGGCCTATTCACAAGCAGGCGTCTGGCAGAATTTCCCATGGTCAAAAATTTTCCTGTCATTTTCAATGATCAGCACATTTCTTATTTTTGCAACCATGGGCGCAAGTGGTACCGAAACCGTCGCCAGTTGGACCGGACATGTGAGCGAGATAGTTGCCGGAACCGCAATTTTTAGCCTGGCGGCCATATTATTAATCTGGGCCGGACGGCTGTTGCCAAAAAATTTGTAAATTTTTTGGTTTATTGTTGATAGGGGGATACCTCCCCCGTGCCATTCTTAATTTTCCGCTTTAGTAAACTAAAGCTGGGGCGGCGCTCCCCCTCCTTGCATTAGCTCGGGAGGCCATTCTTTGATTTACCGCCTTAGCAAAGCTAAGGCTTGGCGGCCTTGCCTCAGACCTTACGGTCTTCGGTTACTGTGCCTTTTACGGATAAAGTTATAATAAGGGGGGAGCGAGCTGTGCGAGCGGGGGAACTCAAGTAGTGATGGCCCTAGCTTTAGCTCAGCTAAAGCGGAAAATTTGAAAGCGAACGATAGTTCCCTCCATCAATAAAAAATGTTATAGCTTCCTGAAAAGAAAAGGTGGATTTTTCAGTGAGTGATATTTTGAGGGGACATAATCTTTCCTGTATCAGAGGGGACAGGCCGGTCTTTTCCGGCTTAGGCTTTGAATTGCCGCCGGGCCGGGCCGTTATATTAAGCGGTGCCAATGGTTCGGGTAAATCCAGCCTGATGAAAATCATTGCCGGTCTCCTGCCCGCCCAGAACGGGACGCTTTCTTATGATGATCAGGATATGCTCGGTAATAGAGACTGGATCAGCCGCAATATCTGTTATCTGGCCCATAAAAACGGCATGAAACCGGAAATGACAGTGGCCGAAAATCTCGCTTTCTGGGCCAATATGGAACATCATAACGGCGACGTCAGAAAAGAGGCCGTCAAAGTCGGCATTGACCATTGCCTTGATCTGCCGGTGTGCTACCTGTCTTCGGGACAGGCGCGACGGGCGGCCCTGACCCGGGTGCTGTGTCATCCAGCCAAATTCTGGTTGCTGGACGAACCAACAGTAGGCTTGGACAGTAGCGGTGTTGAACTGCTGGCCGGGCTGATGAATGATCACCTGAAAGCTGGTGGGCGGATTCTCGCGGCTACTCATATTGAACTTGGACTAGATCCTGACAATAGTTCGCGGCTGAATATGTCTGACTTTTCATACAGCGCATTTCCTGACCATGAAGAGGACTTGCTATGATCAGGCTTGCCCTGTCCATCATCATGCGGGATGTGCGCCTGTCCATGCGTCACGGCAGCACAACCACAATGGTCATGGGATTCTTTGTTATGGTGGTGACCATGTTCCCCTTTGCCATCGGACCGGAACAGAATATTCTGGAGCGGGTGTCCGTGGGTGTGATCTGGGTCGCCGCACTTTTGTCATGCCTGTTGTCACTGGACCGCATTTTCCATTCCGATTATGAAGACGGCTCGCTGGATCAGTTTGTCTTATGCCCTGTACCGCTGGAATTGGTGGTGATGGCCAAATGTATTGCCCATTGGCTAACCACTTCCCTGCCGCTGATTGTCATTACCCCGCTTTTGGGCATTATGATGAATTTGCCGGAACAGGGGTTTCTGCCACTCATTCTGACCATGTTGATCGGCACCCCGGCGTTAAGTTTCATCGGCGGGATCGGGGCATCACTTACCGTGACCCTCCGGCGCGGCGGGGTGTTATTATCCCTGCTGATATTACCCCTTTATATTCCGGTGCTGATATTTGGCGTACTAGCGGTAAAGGCAACCATTGGCGGCTATCCAGCCATGGAACATATCATGCTGCTGGCAGGCTTCACCCTTTTCAGTGCCGCCATCGCCCCCTGGGCCGCCGCCGCAGCCATAAGATCCGGCCTGGAATAAGGTAAAATATTACCCGAATAGAACACAATAACCGAAGCCCTATGGGCTGAGACAAGGCCAAGGGCCGCCCGAGCCAATGCGAGGAGGGGAGCGTCCACGACGCGGGGGAGTTATCCCCCATCAATAAAAAAACTTCCCCCCATCAACAAAAATCAAATAGGATTCAGGTGACAGGGATCAGTTTCTTCAATTGTAGATTTCAGGAATCCGGGTACATAGGGCTTCACCCGGTCCATCATCCGGCTGATAATGGGATAGTTGCGGCGCAATTTACGGGTAAACATGCGAATTGCATAACTTTCAGACACCAGCAAACTCAACCCCACAAGAGCGACCAACTGCCCCAAAGGCAGGGGCAGCGGGGCCGATATCAGGCCAATTAATACAAACAGCCAGCCGACAGCTATTTTTATGGGTCTTTTTAATTTTTTCATGGATTAACCCCGAATCTAAAATTATGCATCTATACACAAGAAAACGTTACTTGATAAATATCAATTTAATTGCGATGAAAGACTATTAAAACACGATGAAGATAACACTAAATAACTTGATAATACAGTCAGTAACCTATAGACCATTTTTATGCATAAGTTTGCCAATCCCGCCCGCTTCATGCGGTTAAGTAATATGTTTCTGCCCTGGTGCACCGGGTTTACGGTGCTGCTGTTCGCGCTGGGACTATATTACGCCCTGTTCCTCGCACCCGAAGATTATCAGATGGGCAACACTTACCGGATTATCTTCATTCATGTGCCTGCTGCCTATATGGCACAATTTGGCTACGGCGTAATAGCTGTTGCCAGCGCAGTGGGTTTTATCTGGAAACATCCGCTCGCTGATCAGGCAGCCAGGGCCACAGCCCCGATGGGGGCGGCCTTTACCGCGCTCGCCCTTGTCACCGGCAGTCTTTGGGGTAAACCCATGTGGGGAACCTTCTGGATTTGGGACGCCAGACTGACCTCCATGCTGATCCTGTTTTTTGTTTATCTGGGCTATATTGCGGTCTGGCAAACCATCGAAGATCAGACCAGAGCCGCCAAGATTGCCGCTATTGTGGCTGTGGTCGGTCTGGTAAATGTGATTATTATCAAATTTTCCGTGGACTGGTGGAACACCCTGCATCAGCCTGCCAGCCTGATCCGTCTGGATGGCCCAACAATTGGTGGCGATATGCTGGCGGCGTTACTGCTGATGATCGGGGCGTTTAATATGTTTTTTATCACCCTGTTGATGTGGCGTATCCAGAGCCTGATCCTGCGAAAGCGCATCCGTTCTCTGCGTATGCAAATTGGCGGAGGACAAGACTGATGGCACCTAATGAAATTTATATTGTATCCAGTTATGTTGCCGGTGCCATAGTGTTGATTGGGCTGGCGGTGGCAAGCTGGCGAGCCAAAAAACAAGATGAGAATGATCTACGCGAACTGGAAAAACAACTGCGGGAATTATCAGATAAATCGGATATATAAATGAAAAAAGGTCTGAAAGCTGGCGCACGCAAAAAACGACGCATGTATCTTCTGCTTACATCCCTCGCGGTTCTGGGCTTAGCCGTTCTGTTGGTACTGAACGCGCTGGAAGACAGTATCCGGCTGTTTTATGATCCGACCGAGATTGCTGAAAAAGGCATCAAACCGGGACAAAATTTCCGTCTTGGCGGTCTGGTCGCAGATGGCAGCTTTGAAACCCATGAAACTGACAGTATTCTGGTCAATAAATTCATTGTTTCCGATGGCAACGAAACCGTGGCCGTTATTTATGAGGGGCTGCTGCCCGACCTGTTCCGCGAAGGCCAGGGCGTGGTCGCCGAAGGAGCCATGAATGGCTCAGGTGTTTTTATTGCTACCGAAGTACTGGCCAAGCATGATGAGAATTACATGCCCAAAGAAGTCATCGACAGCCTGAAAAAGCGCGGTCAATGGCAAGAGGATGATCCTTCATGATCGCAGAATTGGGTCATTATATGCTCACGCTGGCTTTGGGGCTGGCTATCATACAGGCTGTCTTTCCCATGATGGGAGCCATGCGGCAGGACGGGCGCATGATGATGATCGGGCGGCCCGCCGCTTACGGTCAGTTTATATTTGTGCTCTTATCCTTTATCGCCCTGACCTATAGCTATATCATGTCGGACTTTTCCGTTACCGTTGTTGCCCGCAACAGTCATTCCCTCAAGCCGCTGCTCTATAAAATTTCCGGTGTCTGGGGCAATCATGAAGGCTCCTTATTGCTGTGGGTGATGTTTCTGGCATTATTCGGTGCCATGGTGGCTTTTTTCGGACGCGCGCTGCCAAAAAGCCTGCAAGCGCGAGTACTGTCCATACAGGCCCTGATCGGCATTGGTTTTTACCTGTTCATGCTGCTGACCTCAAACCCCTTTG
>JAJFIP010000033.1 GCA_021774875.1 Emcibacter sp. | reverse complement strand
CGCATCAAGATTCCCGGTGATGACAGCGGGACCTGGTATGTGATTGACGTGAATGGTTCGGGAGTTTCCGGCGGGACAGAATTGTTTAGGCTCACTACCGCCTATCGTGATGCGGGAACTTCGGAACCGGATGAAGTCGTTGCCTTCTCGCCCGGCAGTGGTCCGTCCACTTATCGGCTGGAGCTGCCTCCGGTAGTGCTCTCAGGTGTCGAGCCGACTCTGTTGCCGAACAACTCAGGGATCGACCTGGATCGTTCCTTCCTGCCTCCTAGCTGGCGGCCTCCGGTTGATATCGACCACGTATCTTTGGGCCCCGATGGGAGTCCCGGGAAAGTTGGGATTGACGATGACTCCAGCGGTGGCGCTGACGATAACGGCGAACTGCTCTGGCCGGGAACCGATGACTATCGTCTCTATTCCAGTCAACTGGATCTGATGTTTTCGCCCCGTGGTTCGATCCTGGGTAGTGAAGCCGGTAGCGGAAAAATTCATTTTGTTATTGATACTCTTGAAAACATTCAGTCTTCCTGGCAGAGGAACACTAACTATGCTGAAGGAGCTATTGTGCAGCTTCCCGCGCGAGACGTATATGAATATATGCCTTACGACAGAACCTATATTTGCACGGCTGCTGGAACCAGTGGTGGCAATGCCGCAGTATTTACAAGTACAGCACCGGGCGAAGCACGCGACACGGGTTCAAAATTTACGACCGATGGTTCGGTTGAGTGGGAAGTCCTTTTAAATACCACCCCATCCCTACTGACGATATTTACTCGTACAGGTAGCGTCAATGCATACCCGATGGCCTTTGATGCCAGAACGAATACTCCACCTGACGTCTTTTTTTATGCGGAAACCGGGGAGGCAGCCAAATGAGATCGCTTTATCGAACAACCGGTCAGAGCACTGTCAGGGCTGTTCTCGGCAGCCGCCGTGGTGCAACTTTGATGGAAGTCCTGATGTCAGTGATGATCATGGGGCTGGGAGTCATTCCATTGGCAGCGCTGTTCCCTATCTCCGTGAAGCGGAGTGCGCAGGCCACCCAGCTGACGAATGCGACAATTTTACGTTATAACGCCGAAGCCATGCTGGATGCGTTTCCAGGTCCACTGTTACATGATCCGGACGCCGATGGAGATCGCAACGAGCACCGTTATACCAACCGGAAATATGTCGTCGATCCTATCGGCTATCTGCTCGCTGATGCTCCCGCTTACCAGGGACGTTTCGGGAACGATGGTCAGGGAGCCGCCTTTGGGAATGTACGCCGGTTTGATGCCGGTTTTGGTGCGCTGGGAACCGGTCCGAATTTCTTCGCGCAGCAGGACAGCTGGCGTCTTCAGTTTGAAGGGATCCCGATTTCGAATACGCTGGCCGACCTTGAATTTGATTCGGCAGACCTGTCAACTGAACTGATGACAGAGATTGACCAAAACGCGCGTGCCGGTTTTTCGCAGGGGATCTGGTCTCGCATTGTAATCTTTGATGAAAATGGCAAGCAGGCCCAGGTACGTCTATTGCCCTCGATTTCCGCGGTTGATATCGCCAACAATTCCATAACAGGCCTTGCCAGTCTGCCTGACAACTTGCGTTACGTTGATTCGATGGGTTTGGGGATTGTCTCCAAGGTGCGGATTGAAATTCAGGAACAGCGTTATACCTATCTGCTCTCTGTACGGCATCAGCCTACCCGAGTGGCCGCCGTCGATGTCGTTGTATTTTTCAAACGAGATTTTTCCCCGCTCAACGAAGTTGTACACAGCGTCAGCAATTTTGTGAGATATTCAAATGGCTCTGATAATCAGCCTGGGGTTGCCGGTGAGGATGATAACCAGGATGGGAATACTGATGACCGTGGTGAACTGGGTTGGAAAGGTTCGGACGACGAGCCAAACTATGCGTTTACGCTGCATTACAATAACAATATCACAGGGGCTCCTCTGAATATGTCAGCCGACGATGTCAGGCCACCACTCAAGAAGGGGGGGCATATCTTTGATGTCAGAAACGCGCGCTGGTATCGCATTCAGAACTATGTTGAGAACACCGCCGGAACAGAAGCTGTGGTGACACTGGACCAACCGATCACACAGGATATTCGCACCTCAAGTGGAGGCACGGCGAATGCGGATGGCGTTATCGTCCGACCGGATGTCGTTCAGGTTTATGCCCTGGGGAACAAACTAGACCCCATCCCTTAAACTAAAATTCATTACATCAGTCAGAAGAAATTATTTATCGATTTGGAATTGAGAATTCAGTATGAAATACTCAACAGGTAACAGAAAGATCACTGTCCGACGACAGAATAGGCAGTACCTGGTGAAAGCTCAGGGCGGTTTCACGCTTGTTGAGTTGCTGGTATCTGTTGCGCTGGTGTTGCTGATGATGGTGATGTTTACTGAGATCTTCCAGATCGCCTCCAACTCCATTACGACTCAGCGCGGTCTCTCAGAAAATGATCAGCGGGCGCGGATGCTGACTACGCTGATTCAGTCCGACTTAAACAAGCGGACATTTCAAAATATTATTCCCTTTGACCCTTCTGAGAAAGCAACCGCATTCAGACTCAGCGATTTCACTGATCGCGGTGGGTACCTGGTTATTTCGGAGAACGATCCGAACAACGACACCGATGACCTGATTCAATTCACAACCAATTCCAATATTACGTCTAAACTTCTGGATACGACTCCGTATTACGGGAAAGCATCAGTGTTGGGAGATACTGTGACACCTCCTGGACAGAAACCAGAGTTGGTACATCCAAATCAGCCCGAAACTGATGATGCCAGGATCAGTGCAGATAGCACTTCCGTTTCCCCGTATGCCGAGATCTGTTATTTCATGCGTGGCGGAAATCTCTATCGACGGACACTGCTGATTCGCAAACCACTGGATCTGGAAACCACCAATTCCACCCAGCCGCAGACGGCAGGAGAGGCGGAGTTTTTTGATCCGGCCAACGGTTTGTATACCAGCGGTCCATTCACATCCGGTAATTTTTGGGATGACTTTGACTTTTCTGTTTACCGTTCCGGTATGCCAACCGCCTACGCGAACTTTCATGATGTAAAATCTCTAGATAATACAACACTTGAGTCACCGAATTTTTCGCTGGGACGTACCAGTTTCCGGTTTGGCTATAACCATGCTACTGGCTTACCGCGTGAGTATGTGGATGATGTCGATGGGACCGCTCAATTTATCGGTCGGTTTACGCATCAGGAAACATCTCATCCTGATTTCCAGTATCCACAGGCCCCCTCTAACGTCAGCGGTAGTGCGAATCCGATGAACCCCTCTAGTTCAAGTCTGATTTTGGACCGCAATATCAATGTAGTCAGTCAGTATGCTGCTACCGCTGGTTCACGGCGTTCTGAAGACCTGGTGCTTTCGAACGTGATTGGCTTTGATATTAAACTGTTCGATGAGGGGTTAGGTCAGTTTACGGATATCGGGAGTTCCATCGCTGTGGACTATGCAAGCAGTGCAACCCCTGCTTACCAGAACAATAACCCGGACAGCACATTTGCCACCAACATTTATGATACCTGGCATATCGAATATGACCTCGACAATGCCGATGGGGATAACAATCATACCACAGGCCAGGACGCACCTCCTTTCAGGCCGGACGATGGTTCCGGGAACCTCAGAGCCTTAAAAGCGATTCAGATTACCATTCGATATATAGATATTTCATCACAACAGTTACGACAAATGACGATCATTCACCCGTTAAGCAATCTGCTGGCGGATTGATACCTGATATTTTGAAACTCAAATAACGTTTTCCCAGTGCCGGTCCGGGTCACGGTCATCAGACACTTCGGGAGGTATGGAAATGAAATCCATCTCAATGAAACAGACAGACAACTACCTGAATCAGGCCTCTTCGCGACGTCGCGGGTCGACACTGCTGGTCGTGATCGCGCTATTGGCCATCCTAGCTTTGATGGCGGTAGTGTTCTATACCTTCTCCGCGCAGGAACAGACCAGCGCTGAAAACTTTGCCGATGCTGCCATCAACGAAGCCGACCCCGGCCTGCAGGCTGACGTCCTGTTTAACTGGGGCCTCGAACAGCTGATCAAAGGGCCGGACTATTACCGCAAGAACAGCGCCCTCTGGGGTGGCGATTACCCTCGCCATTCACTGATCTACAACATGCTGGGGACAATAAAAACAACTCAGAGTGGTGTTGATGTAATAAGTATTGATCAGAATGTTTTCAATGGGCAGGGAGTCAATGTTATATTAAGTGGAGGAACAACAGGTGGTCCAGTTGTTGATCAAAGCAATGATGGTGTTGCTGAGGCAGCAAATAACTACCTGTTAGATTTTAATATTTCTCCTTCCGCAACGTTTTCAGTTCCTTCTAATCTTTCTTTGCATGATAATTTTCCTCAACCGGATGTTGATTACACTACACCAGACATCAACTCTCTTTTTCTAGCCTATAAGGGATATGTTCCCGGACCAACATGGCCCGGAGATCCAACGGATGTGCAACTTGTCATCATCCCTTCGTTCCATCGACCTCAACACTTGCGTGATAGTAGTGGGAACCCGGTTGCAGACCCCTATAACGATACAACAGTTGCACCGAAACGGGTTTTTCGTCCGCATAATGATCATCATTTTATCCATCGTGAAACAGACTCTGACTCAGGGTCTTCTCGATACAGTACCAATGTCTTTGATAATTCTGGTTTTACTAACCCTGGTGCCTTGGGGATCTGGACAGCTAATAGTCTGGGAAACTCAGAAACAGATTATTCACTCGACGTCGATAACGACAGGGACGGCATCAATGAAGGGGTCTGGTTAGATCTCGATTTTCCGCCGATCGAAGACCCACAGAATCCGGGCGATTATATTATCCCGATGTTCTCATTCACCGTGTACGACACTGATGGCCTGATCAATCTGAATACTGCCGGCAATATGCGACAACCGGGCAGCATCGATTTGAATTATACTTCTTCGGGGGGGAAGTTTGGAGATAACGTCGGAGGTGCTGGCTCTAACCAGTTTCTATTTTTGTCCCGTTCACATCAGGGACTTTCTTCTCCCGGTGAGATTAATCCACAGTGGGCGTTGACAGCACTGATTCCGAGTTCCGTCGCAGCGGAATTCAACCAGCATCGCATGTTTTTTGGAGCGGAACCGACCACCTGGCCGGAACTATCCAACATGGAATATTTCTTCCTGAATTACGGTCGCCCCGATTTTACCGTCCCTTCTACAATTGCCAATGGCACTAAGTCTGACATCCGCGACCTGTTTTCGGGTCGCTGGGGTGAACCTAGCCGCCTGTTTGCAGCGCAGCGGAATGCAACTTCCGATAATCTGGTAACCGGTCAGTTTTCCCGACCGGGGCAAAGCGGAGTAGACGATAACGCCGACCGCTACGAAGGTAGTACCCTGAGTGGGTCGCTGCAGGGCTCACGCGCCGGTGCGATTGCATTCAAACACCCGCTTGCCCATAACGGGGCAGGCCGTTCCTGGAGACCAGGGGTAGCGCCCAATTATAAACGCGTTAATCTCCAGGCTTCAACTGGGGGCCCGGCAACGTGGCCTTCCTACACGAATTATGAAATCGCCGGCCCTACCCTATTATCTACAGATTCCATTCGTTGGCCAGCCGCCCTGTTTAATAACCCCGGCAGTGTGGCAAACGAGAACTATCTGCTCGACGATTCGGACGAAATTGTCGTCGACATGGAAAAAGTCCAGCGTCCCTACGATGATCCCTTTGGTCCGGAAGAGATGGCTCATTTACAGCTTTCCGGCACCGATATCGTGAAATCCGGTGTGACTTCCCGATTAAGCACATTGATGCCGCTTAACTTTGGCACCACCGGCGGTTCAGACTTTGACCGCCGCAAACGGTTCACCACTATCAGCTGGGATCGGAAGCAGTTCTCACGACCACGATCAAATACGTCTACGGGACAACGTCCATTTCCTCCATTAACACTCGTCCAAAATAATGTTTATCGTGAAGAGCTATTGACATTACTGGGAGCCGAGTTACCAAATAATTTACAGATCCTAGGGGTACCGCGGGAGCGTGTAAGGCAGATACTCAATAATCCACATCAACTCAAATTGAACCTGAATCAGTTATTGGTTTTTGAGAATACGGGAACAGGTCGCACTGTTTCCTACCGACCATTGACACCTCACCCCGGCGAAGATCTGAACGATAATGGCTCGTTAGATTCGGGTGAAGATCTAAACGGCAATGGTGTGCTTGATTCACTGCCAGCAACTCGCATCAATACTGGTTGGGATAGCACTACTCTACCCGCTTACCCGCCAGCAACAGTTGAACAACAGGAGTTCTGGGCTCGCTACGATCGTCAACGCATGGCTCGCGACATTTATACGTTACTCTACACTCTGGATGATGCGACTTATGGTGTGCCAACACATACGGATGACGAGAAATTAGAAATGGCGCAATTTGCCGTCAACATGGTCGATGCGCTGGACCCTGATGATGTCCTAACTCGCTTTGAATACGATAATGACTTAGATATCGATGCTGATGGAGATATGCTGGGAAACTGGGATCTGGATGATAACCCTTACACTGACGATGGTAATGGTGATCGTAAGGTGGTCTGGGGCGTGGAAGCCCAACAATTAACACTTAGTGAATTCTTGCTGGTCGAGTGTCAAGATCAAATGAATGATCTTAACGTAACTCAGTTTCCCGATGATGAAGTGGATGGTGCTGATCGTGAACGATTCTTTACTGCGATCGAGTTGCGAAATAATAGTCCTTATTCTGTTCAATTTGGCACACGTGGCAAGTGGATGATAGGTTTGGAAGTACCGGATTCCATGGGCGGGTTTAAAGAGACTTACGCCGTCCCTAAAAATAGGACAGTTGCTGCTGGCGGGCTATTTACATTCTTAAGCACCAATTCCGCCGATAACTTAGAAATATCTGGTGGCGACCCCTATAGTGAATTTCGAGTCGATTTGGATGGGAACGGAGCATTCAATGATCCTGACGAACGAATTATTCCATCTGCTACGATTGCTGCAGCCGACAAAATTGATTTTGTGAAAGATCAGGCAACCAGTAGTACTCTCGTGACAATTTTAAACGATGGGTTCACAGATATTACAGGTAGCACAGGCAGTTTCTTGGACGATGTCCGCACTGAGTTGAGGGACACTTCTGCTGATATCAAAATCAAACTATTCCGCAAAGCCCATCTGGGGCGAGACACATATCTAACTACTGGTTTGCCTGTGCCGGATATCGATAATCCATGGGTTCTGGTTGATGAAATATCAGTGAGAAAGAGTGAGTTTAATCTTGCTACTGATACAGCCGTGGCTGCACAAGCGCAACTGGATCGTAACGAAATGAAGAGCCAGGAACGCTCACAACCATTAAATAAACGCAATGGTGAGGGATTAAGTAATATCAATTCTGGAGATATTCGAAATACATTTGGTCTACAAAATTCTCTGACCACTGGTAATTTCGGCCTCTGGCAACCTCACTTCGACCGTGACTTTTCTTCTCCCATTGAATTATTCTCCGTGCCGATTGTCGGCCCTACTCAGGAGATTACCGCTCCACAAACACTCCCGCTTACAGTCTCAGGACCCAGTGGAAGTAACTTGGATGGTTCGTCTAACGTAACCAAAACGAGGGATCGATTAATCACTTATGCACTTGTGAATTCTAGTAGCCAGCAGACTGGGAATGAAGTGCAGGTCGCAGGCATCCAGAAGTTTTTGAGTCATACTGGCGTAAGTTCCGCTGTCCCCGGAGCCAATTACAGTTACTGGTATCGACTGTTCGAGTATGTCGAAGTTCCCACACGCATTCATCGCCAGCTTGCTAATCCTCTGGAAGATTTCCGGGTTCCTGGAAAAATCAATCTCAACACAGTTAGACATCCTTCAGTATTGGCAGCTTTGATTGATGATATGGGAACCGCGAACAATGTTCTCAACTCTTCGGCCTACAGCACCGACGTGACAAACGCCTATAAAATTCATCGTCTTAATGACAATAATGAAGGTTCCACCCGCAACTGGTGGGCAGAGTTTATTAAATCACGCGATGCTGTTGATCCTATTGCAAATCAAGAATTGCCGGGGACACCGGGTTCACGACCCTTCCGCAGTTTTGATTTCTTTGCCTCAAGACCCGATTTAGTTCGTACGAATTATCGAGACCCGCGAGATAATACACTTCTGCGGTCGCTATCTTTGGATAAGGCGTCCGATCCATCCGATCCCAGACAGTTATTTGAAATCGCGAACAGAACAGAACACGATGGCAGTTCTGTCGACTTCCACACACGGAACCGGATTTTGTCCAAAATCATGGGCAACACGACCACCCGCAGTAATACGTTCACCGTATTTATGTCGGTGGCTTACTTTGAAGCTTCGGGAGCCGGCCTTACGACCCATGATGGTCTGGTGCAGATCGGCGATCGGGCGCACGGTAAAACCGTGGATCAGCCGGATTACCGCGGGTTCTTTGTAATCGATCGTTCACGCATTGAAGAAGCATATGAACCAACGACGAAAAAATTCGACAATTGGAAACGACTGGTTCGCCATCGTCATTTGATTCAGTCAATCCAGGAAGATTAGGGTGTGTGAACAAATTGTTCCACAATCGATATAACTTACAAATTAGGCATAATGATTAAACACATTACAGAAGAGAGGGGGAGAGCCATGTTGCCGTAGTCGCTTGTTTTGGTTGCGGGCCGCTGATGGGAGTCTGTGAGGCTCAGTCATTTAAAACGTCTGTTCCTATAGATTCGATTTAATTGTGATTCCTTAGGTTTCCTGAAGAATTGAACTGTTTTTGTGTTTGTTTTTGCTAATTGTGACTAACTAATATATAATCTGGTTGAACCGTATTTTTAGTGAGGAGAATGATAATGAATATTCAAAGAATGAAACAGAAATTACAAAAGCGTAAAGGGTTTACGCTCATCGAATTATTGGTGGTGATCACCATCATCGGCATCCTGGTATCACTTACCCTGCCGGCGATTCAAAGTGCTCGTGCGGCTGCCCGGAAACTTGCCTGTCTGAATAACATGCGAAACGTCGGTTTGGCTGTCGTCAACTTCTCATCTGGAGCTAACTCGCAGTTGCCACTGTTGGTCGATCAGAACATTGAAACTACTCCCTATGCAACGAATCCCAATACTCACTGGGACGACTTGTCCTGGTGCACGACCATTCTGCCATTCATGGATGCCGTCGGTTTTCGGCAACGATGGGATGCGACTGCCAGCGCTGCAGCAGTCAGTGGTGCAGATCCGAGTGCACTGATCCTTTTGAATAGAAACCGTTTTCCAGTATTTACTTGTCCTGATGACCAGTTTAGTAACGACTTAGGGGCACTCTCTTATGTTGTGAATACTGGGTACGTAACCGGTAGTTATAACGGTGCGAGTGATTTGGATCATGGTCCAACCAGCGATCTTGCATTGGATGGTAGCGCGATGACAGCGGCTGCTGTTCCTGTTAAATTTGCTACAGGTGTTTTCTGGCGTCCAAGTACTTCAAGGATGTCGCTCGACTTCATCTCAGCTGCTGATGGAATGACACAGACTTTAATGTTGACTGAAAATCTCCAGGCCGGTGATTGGTCATGTGTGG
>JAJFIP010000320.1 GCA_021774875.1 Emcibacter sp. | reverse complement strand
GGCAACAGCCTGCTCACCCATACTGGCGCGAGTGGCTTGATCAATAAACGGGCTTGGGGCTTCTTCGATAACTTTCTGATGACGGCGTTGGATAGAACATTCCCGCTCGCCCAGATAAATTACATTGCCGTGACTGTCACCTAATACCTGAATTTCAATATGGCGTGGTTGCTCAATAAATTTTTCAATGAAAATCCGATCATCGCCAAAACTGGATATGGCTTCGCTAGTGGCAGAGGCAAACCCTTCACCCGCCTCACTATCATTGTAAGCGACCCGCATACCCTTGCCGCCGCCGCCGGCAGAGGCCTTGATCATCACTGGATAGCCTATTTCACTGGAAATTTTTACCGCATGGGCCGCATCCCTGATGATCTCTGTGCTGCCGGGAACCGTGTTGACACCCGCTTTTGCGGCAAATTTCTTGGACTCAATCTTGTCCCCCATCACGCCGATAGCTTTGACCTCTGGTCCGATGAATGCAATGCCCGCTTTTTTTAGTTTTTTGCAGAAGTCGGCATTTTCTGACAAAAACCCATAGCCCGGATGAACGGCCTCTGCGCCAGTTTGTTTTGCGGCAGCGATAATCTTGTCTGCAATAAGGTAGCTTTCCGCTGCGGGCGCGGGGCCTATATGAACCTTTTCATCGGCCATAATAGCGTGCAGGGCATCGGCATCAGCATCGGAATATACCGCAACGGTCTTAATACCCATTTTCCGGGCTGTCTTTATCACACGACAGGCAATTTCACCACGGTTGGCTATGAGAATTTTTGAAAACATATTTTTGCTCTTTATAACGGGATATTGTCGTGTTTTTTCCAGGGATTGCTGATGTCTTTATTCTTCAGCATACGAAGCCCCCGTGCAATTCTGCGCCGTGAAGCATGGGGCATGATAATATCATCAACATAGCCCCTACCCGCCGCAACAAAAGGATTGGCAAATTTATCTGAATATTCCCGGGTGCGGGCGGCGATTTTTTTATCATCCCCAATATCTGCCCGGAAGATAATTTCCACTGCCCCTTTTGCCCCCATGACCGCTATTTCCGCTGTCGGCCAGGCAAAATTCAAATCCCCGCGCAAATGTTTGGATGCCATTACATCATAGGCCCCACCGTAAGCCTTGCGGGTAATGATAGTAATTTTTGGAACCGTAGCCTCGCCATAGGCAAAGAGCAGCTTGGCCCCCTGCTTTATGATGCCGTTATATTCCTGCTTGGTTCCGGGCAAGAACCCCGGCACATCAACGAAAGTCACTATGGGAATATTAAAGCAATCACAGAACCGCACGAACCGCGCCGCCTTGCGCGAAGCATTAATATCCAGACATCCAGCAAGAACCATTGGCTGATTAGCAACAAAACCCACGGTCTGGCCTTCTATGCGGCCAAAACCAGTAATGATATTCTTGGCATATTCCGGCTGTATTTCATAAAAATCACCCTCATCAGCGACCTTATTGATTAACTCATGCATATCATAGGGCTTGTTGGGATTATCAGGAATGAGGCTGTCCAGCGATGGCTCTTCCCGGTCCGGGTCGTCAAAAGTGGGTAATTTGGGCACTTTGGCCTTGTTATTAGCAGGCAGGAAATCAATCAGACGCCGGACTTGTTTCAGGGCTATAACATCATTGTCAAAGGCAATGTCAGCAACACTTGATTTTGTGGTATGAGTGATCGCTCCGCCCAGTTCTTCCTGAGTTACCGTTTCATTGGTTACAGTCTTTACCACATCAGGGCCAGTGACAAACATGTATGAACTGTCCTTGACCATGAAGATAAAGTCGGTCATAGCCGGGGAATACACCGCCCCACCCGCACATGGTCCCATAATGACAGAAATTTGCGGAACCACACCGGACGCCATGATATTCTTCTGAAATACATCAGCATATCCGGCCAGAGCCGCTACCCCTTCCTGTATGCGTGCGCCGCCTGAATCATTAAGACCAATGATCGGCGCCCCAACTTTCATGGCCATGTCCATAATTTTGCAGATTTTTTCTGCATTTGTTTCGGAAAGCGAGCCACCGAATACGGTAAAATCCTGACTGAAAACATAAACCAGACGGCCATTGATAGTGCCGGAACCGATGACAACGCCGTCACCGGATATTTTCTGCCTTTCCATACCAAAATCCACAGAACGATGCTCCATGAACATATCATATTCTTCAAAACTGTCTGGATCGAGCAAAATATCAACCCGCTCTCGCGCAGTCAGCTTGCCTTTTTTATGCTGGGCATCAATACGCTTCTGTCCACCACCAAGCCGTGCTTCACCACGTTTTTCTTCAAGTTTTGTCAGGATTTCCTGCATATCAACCTCTTGTTTTCTGCCATGATTACATTATTTTATCAAAAAAACATTACTCATGAGTAACATTTTTTAATTTATAAAGTCAAGTCATGGTAACAACCACTTTTCCAGAAGATGTGCGATCGCGTAAAGCGCGGATGGCATCTCCTGTTTTATCCAGCGGGAAAGTGGCACTGATATGTGGTTTAATCAAGCCCTCCTCATACCATTCAAATAACTGTCTGGTGGACTCTTGCAAAATTTGCGGTTTGAATTTCCGGTATGCTCCCCAGAAAAATCCAATCAATTCAATATTCTTGACTAGAAGATGATTTGCGGGAACTTGTGGAATATCTCCACAGGCAAAACCGATCACAATCATCCGGCCTTCAGGGGCCATGGCCCGGAAGGTCCGGCGAAAAACATCACCTCCCACCGGATCATAAACAACATTGGCACCCTTACCGCCAGTATATTCCTTTATTTTATCCCTGAGATTTTCATGGGTGTAATTGATAGTGAATTCGGCACCTTTGTCTCTTGCTAGGGCAAGTTTTTCATCCGACCCAGCTGTTGCAATCACCCGCGCGCCCATCAGCTTGCCAATTTCAACTGCGGTAAGACCAACCCCGCCCCCGGCACCATTGACCACCAACCATTCCCCTTTTTGCAGCTTTGCCCGGTAATCCAGAGCCACATGACTGGTGCCATAAGCCACCACAAAGGCCGCCGCATCAACATATGACATATTATCAGGCAAAGGACATAACGCCTCCGGGGGAACCGCTATCTTTTCAGCAAAGCCACCCCAACTGGCCATGCCCTGCACTTTATCGCCCATTTTCCAGCCGGAAACCTGCACCCCTACTTGAGAAATTATGCCGGCTACTTCGGCACCGGGACTGAAGGGTAATGGTGGCTTTTCCTGATAGCTGCCGTCAACAAGCAATATATCGGCGAAATTCACGGCACAGGCCTTTACATCTATCACAACCTGATTATCTCCTGCCACTGGGTCCGGCATGGATTCCAGCATTAGATTTTCCAATGGCCCATGTTCCTTTACAATCATTGCTTTCATGAAATTTTTCCGCTTTTTATTTACCCATAGACATTATATATAATGGCAGTATAGTGTGCCGAATTTTTCGCACTCTTGTACGGCATTCAGGCTCACTATCCAAGGTAAAACAAATGTCACTACGTAATATTGCCATTATCGCCCATGTTGACCATGGGAAAACCACATTAGTGGACACGCTTTTCAGGCAGGCCGGCACTTTCCGTGAGAATCAACGGGTTGAAGAACGCGCAATGGATAGTGGTGACCTTGAGAAAGAACGCGGCATCACCATTTTGGCAAAATGTACTTCCATAGAATGGCGCGAACACAGGATTAATATCGTTGATACCCCGGGCCATGCTGATTTTGGTGGTGAAGTGGAACGAATCCTTAGCATGGTCGATGGGGTAATTTTACTTGTTGATGCCGCCGAAGGCCCGATGCCACAAACAAAATTTGTCACCGCAAAAGCACTGGCACTGGGTTTGAAGCCAATTGTAGTGATAAATAAGGTTGACAAGCCCGACCGCAGACCCGATGCGGTCCATGATGAAGTATTTGATCTGTTTGTAAATCTTGATGCCACTGATGAACAGCTGGATTTTCCAACCCTGTTTGCCTCTGGCCGTGATGGCTGGTCAGATTATGAACTGGATGGCCCACGCGAAAATCTTGACCCGCTTCTGGAAACCATTCTCGATTATTATGACAAGCCAACTGTAATGACCAAGGAAAATATCGACACACCATTTTCTATGCTCGCTACTCTGCTGGACCGGGATAACTTTCTGGGTCGTGTTGTTACAGGCCGTATCCAGACTGGCAAGATTATGGTCAATGACAGGATTCAAGTCCTGAATCAGAAAGGTGAAGTAGTTGAAACAGGACGCGCCAGCAAGCTGATGTCTTTCCGTGGCTTAGACAGGGTGCCAGTTGAAAAGGCCATTGCCGGTGATATTATCTCGATTGCAGGTCTTTCAGTCGGCACAGTGGCCGATACATTCTGTTCGCCGGAAGTCGCTATCCCGCTAACAGCACAGCCCATTGATCCACCAACGTTATCCATGCGGTTTTCTGTCAATGACAGTCCGATAGCTGGCCGCGAAGGAACTAAAGTTACGACCCGCATGATCCGCGATAGATTGGCACTTGAGTCCGAAGGTAATGTGGCAATCCGTATTACTGAAAGCCAAAGTAAGGATGGTTTTGAAGTGGCTGGACGCGGTGAACTTCAGCTAGGTGTACTTATTGAAACTATGCGCCGTGAAGGATTTGAACTTTCCATATCCCGCCCACGGGTACTTTATAAAACTGACCCTGATACGGGCGAACAGATGGAACCCTATGAAGAAGCGGTGGTTGATGTGGATGATGAATATACCGGGGTTGTAGTAGAAAAAATGAGCCTGCGCAAAGCCGAAATGACCGATATGCGCCCCAGCGGTGTCGGCAAAACCCGTATTACCTTCCTCGCTCCGTCACGGGGTCTGATTGGCTATCACGGTGAATTCATGACCGATACCCGTGGCACTGGCATAATGAACCGGGTTTATCATAGCTATGGCCCCTATAAGGGCAAGATAGCCGGACGTCGGCTCGGTGTTTTGATCTCTATGGGAATGGGCAAGGCAGTAGCTTATGCCCTGTGGAATCTGGAAGACCGGGGTGTGATTATGATTGATCCCCAGGAAGAAGTATATGAAGGCATGATTATTGGCGAGCATGCCCGAGATAATGACCTTGATGTTAATGTACTCAAAGGCAAACAGCTCACTAATATCCGCGCATCCGGCAAAGATGATGCCATCAAACTGACCACACCCAGAAGGCTAACCCTGGAACAGGCCATTGCTTATATCAATGACGATGAACTGGTTGAAGTCACCCCGAAAAGCATCAGGCTACGCAAACGCTATCTTATCCCCCATGAGCGAAAAAAAGCCGCAAGAGTCGCTAAATAATTTACCGATTATTAATCTGTCACTACTATTCTGGTCATACATTTTCCGTGACTATAAAAGGCATGCTATGACACATTTTTTGGTAACAGACGACAATCCTGACGGTTATAAGCTGGAAGATATGCTCAAACTTATCCGTAAGGATATTTTACTACGAACAACAAAAATCATGGAAGATGATCGCCCGGAAGCCCAGACTGTATTGGACAATAATGTCAAAATTCTGGGATTATTGAGCGAAGCTATTGCTGCAGCAGAAAACAGTACCAGCGTTTTACAGAAAAGCTTTGGCCGTTCCCGCTCTGGCAGTCCCCGGATTGGTGTCTGAATATAGGATTCCAACCCTAAACTCCCTCTTACATCTTGACAAATGATGCCCACTATTGGACACAGTGGTAACTGTATGGTTTGAGGAGTCTATAAGATGGGGCAATCACCCGACGCTAATGAGGTAAAGGAATATACAGAATTTCTGGATACTCTGGGCGAAGCGGCTGCTGAAATCACGCTGCCAATGTTTAAAAAATCAGTAGATGTAATCAACAAAGGCCGCAAGTTTGCCCTTGATTATGACCCGGTGACAGAAGCCGATAAACTGGCTGAAAAAGTCATTCGCAAACTTATCAATCAAACCTATCCTGACCATAATATTCTGGGTGAAGAGCTTGGGACTGAAAAAAATAGCAAATCCGACTATACTTGGGTTATTGATCCCATTGACGGCACCCGCGCCTATATATGTGGTATTCCTACATGGGGGACGCTTGTTGCGTTGAATGACGGTATCAGGCCCCTTATCGGTATGCTGGACCAGCCCTACCTTAAGGAACGCTATGTGGGTACGCCTGATGGGGCATATCTAAACGGGGAAAGAATCAACTGCCGCCCCTGCACTGTTCTGTCGGAAGCAACTATTTCCACTACAGACCCAACCCAGTTCTTTGCTTGTGATGAAGATTTGCAGGCTTTTAATCGGGTCGCAATAAAGGCCCGAATGGTGCGTAACGGATATGATTGTTATGCCTATGCCATGATTGCTGCCGGTTTTATGGATGTAGTGATTGAAAGTGGCCTTGAGGCTTATGATATTCAGGCCCTGATCCCGCTGGTTGAAGGTGCTGGCGGGGTTGTGACAAACTGGACTGGCGGCACTGCTGCAAACGGCGGACAGGTTGTGGCCTCAGCAACGCAGGAACTACATGAAAAGATCCTGACCCTACTTTAGAAAATTATCCATTTTCTGCCACAACTGATACCGGTATTGATCACTTTCCCGGTAAATTTCATGACGAGCACCCTCAATAGTGATTAACTCAATATTTTCATGGCCCGACAGAATATCCCGGATGGCCTGAGAATCAACCACCTGGTCAGCCCCAGCCAGAACAATCAGTACCGGAATAGAAATATTATCCAGATATTTCGGTTGTTTTATCTTTTCAATACTATCAAGGGCAGTTTTTAGCCAGCCAAAGGTAGCACCACCTACGTAAAGATCTGGCTTGGCCGCTATGAGTTCGGCTTCCTCACCATATCGTGTAATATCATGGGTAAGCAGTCTCTTTTTGATAAGATGCCGGGTTTTAGAAAAACCCATACCTTGTCCATAGGCAAATTCCTTATGAAAACCCAGCCAATCAGTAAATAGTATCATGGTCGTGAGAATCTTATTCATCATGGAACCCCCCAGATTAAAACCCATCATCGGTGCCATAAGAAAGGCTTTATCCACTGTCCCCGGGAAATCATGCAAATATCTCAGGCAAATATGTCCGCCCATGGAATGAGCGACCAGATAGACGGGCAATTCCTTAGCCTTTGGATCAGCCATCACTGTTCTTGAAATATATTCATTGAGATCGTTCGAGAATAAATCAAAATTCTCGGCATGGCTTTTGTTTCTATTCGGCAACAGCCTTTCAGATAGCCCCTGCCCACGATTATCAAGGGCATATACTGCAAAATTTCGACCAAGAAGATCAGAAATAAATTCTGAATATTTTTCCATATACTCCCTGTGGCCATTTACAAGGACGATGATAGCTCGACTGTCATCGTCCGACGGCCAACTTGCTGTGCGCAGTCTGGTTCCATCCTGCATGGTTAAAAAGTCGATCTGCCCTTCACGGTTCAGATTGGGAAAATCTTTCCAGGTCATAATATTTGGATAGCCTTTTTAAAAAAATAAATTTAAGTATTCTGATGTTGAATTTATGAAAGAATCTCTTAAATTCTACAAAGGTACATTTGTAAGTATAATTGTTATGGAAATCAATGATGGCAAAAACACATCGCACTAAAGTTCTGATTATCGGTTCCGGTCCAGCCGGATATACCGCAGCCATTTATGCGGCCCGTGCTAACCTAAGCCCCATAGTGGTGCAGGGAATGCAGCCGGGTGGGCAATTGACTATCACGACTGATGTGGAAAATTATCCGGGCTTTGCTGATCCTGTACAAGGCCCGTGGCTGATGGAGCAGATGGAAGCACAGGCCCGCAATGTGAACACCGAAATTATCACCGACATGATTACCGAAGTTAATTTTGACGAACGTCCATTTGTCTGCACAGGTGAATCAGGTGACATTTATATTGGTGATACAGTAATTATTTCTACTGGGGCACAGGCCATGTGGCTCGGCTTGCCTTCTGAACAGCACTTTCAGGGCTTTGGGGTATCTGCCTGCGCCACCTGTGACGGTTTCTTTTACCGGGGCAAGGAAGTCATCGTGGTTGGCGGCGGCAATACCGCCGTGGAAGAAGCTATTTTCCTGACCAACTTTGCCTCGAAAGTTACACTTATTCATAGGCGGGATGAACTCAGGTCTGAAAAAATTCTTCAGGACCGGATTTTTGCCAACAAGAAGATTGAAATTCTCTGGGATAGAGTTTTAGAAGAAATTGTTGGCGATGAACCTCCTATGGGTGGTGTCACCGGGGCAAAAGTCAAAAATGTCAAAACGGGCACCATCAGTGAAATTCCGGCTCACGGTGTTTTCATTGCCATTGGACATAAACCATCCACAGGTATTTTTGCTGGTAAAGTTAAAATGGATGATCAGGGGTATATCCTCAAAGCCCCCGACAGCACCGCAACCAATGTTGCCGGCGTATATGCGGCTGGGGACGTAACTGATAAAATTTATCGTCAGGCCGTCACGGCGGCGGGAATGGGGTGCATGGCTGCTTTGGAAGCCGAATCTTTTCTTGCTGAAAACTGATCAAATATATTTTATAAGAATATATCTGCATCCTTTTCACTTTATGAGCTGACAATCAATGGATTGGGACAAATTAAGAATATTTCATGTGGTCGCTTCATCGGGCAGCTTCACCCACGCGGGTGAAAAGCTGTTCCTCAGTCAGTCTGCCGTCAGTCGCCAGATAAGATCACTGGAAGAAAGTCTGAATACGGTTCTGTTCAATCGACATGCCCGGGGCTTAAGCCTTACTGATG
The DNA here is from genome assembly GCA_021774875.1 of Emcibacter sp. Taxonomy (GTDB): domain Bacteria; phylum Pseudomonadota; class Alphaproteobacteria; order Sphingomonadales; family Emcibacteraceae; genus Paremcibacter. The sequence goes on along the minus strand of JAJFIP010000320.1, from coordinate 948 downwards.
AAGGCGAAACCCTGTTTAAAACCGCTGATGACGTGGTGTCCAGAATTTACGTGACCGAACAACAATTGATCGAAGGAACAGATGTGCCGCGGGGTGAATTAAAAGTCACGACCACGTCCAGTTTCGGCTCTACATGGATGATGAACCATATTCGTACCTTCATCGAAAAATACCCGGAAATCAATGTGCAGCTACTGGTAAATGACAGTGACCTTGATCTAACTACCCGTCAGGCTGATATCGCCCTTCGTTTTCATACCGCTCATCAACTGGACCTTATTCAGAGACAAGTCGGGGTTTTTCACCATCATCTTTATGCCGCGCCAGAATATCTCAGCCGCAAAGGACGACCAGAAACAATGGATGATCTGGATGATCATGATATTATTACCTACGGTGATATTTTCCACAGCCCTACCAGAGACATTGATTGGGTTCTGGACCGAGAAAATGGTGAGAAACGGACACCTATCCTGCGAATCAACAGTATTTATGGCGTTTTACAGGCGGTGAAGGCCGGACTCGGCATTGCAGCACTGCCCGACTATCTGGTTCAGGGCTCAACAAATGTTGTCAGGGTATTAAAAGACATCGAAGGGCCCGAATTCCCCGCATATCTTATTTACACACAGGAAGCCCGCAATTCTCGCCGTATTTCAGTGTTCCGGGATTTCATAATAGAGCAGTTCAAGACCACTAAATTTTAGCTAAGCTATGCGTTCAGTGCATGGCTGCCTTGTAAATCTAGCTATGGTAATTGTTGAAACAATCCTTATATTTAGCTACAGATGTTGCGATGCAGCATCCTACTGAAATTCCTCCCAAGTAATTTCAGACGCTATATTCCAGATCCTCCCCTTTATGGAATATAGCCGTTTCATTGTCTCCCAAGACATGAAGCCTCCCTATATTTTGACTTGCCGGGTTTTTTAACCCGGCATTTTTTTT
>JAJFIP010000319.1 GCA_021774875.1 Emcibacter sp. | reverse complement strand
CATGCGGGAAATAGGATATTCATCCATATAGGCATAACCGCCAAAAACCTGAAAACACTCATTGACCATAGGTTTGACTGCTTCAGTGGCAAATAATTTTGCCATAGAGATAACATTTTCCGGATTATTTCTCTCAACCAGCAGATCACAGGCGTGATAGGTGAACTGACGGGAAGCGGCAAGATGGGTCATCACATCGGCCAGACGATGTTTCCATATCTGATAAGAGATCAGACGCTTGCCAAATATCTTTCTGTCTTTGCCATACTCCAAAGCCATATCCAGCGCATTCTGTATCATCTCATTGGCAAAGCAGGCCAGTACAAGTCTTTCACCCTGAAAATGGGTGACGATCAGCTTGAAGCCTTCATTCTCCCGGCCCAGAATATTCGCGGCCGGCACCCGGACATCCTGCAATGATATTTCACAAGTATGGGAGGTATGGCAGCCAACTTTTTTCATCCGCGTGCGCGTGAATCCCGGTAAATCACACGGTACAATGATCAAACTGATACCGCCGTGGCCCGGCTCCCCGGTTCGGACAGCCAGCGTGACAAAATCCGCGCGTTCTGCGTTGGAAATAAAGGTTTTTGAGCCGTTAATGATATAATCATCGCCGTCCCGCACCGCTTTGGTGCCAAGGGCTGCAACATCTGAACCAGCGCCCGGCTCACTAATGCCGAGAGCGATCAACTTGTCACCGGCAATGGCGGGACGCAAGAATTTTTCCTTCTGTTCCTCTGTGCCGACCGCATTGATCACGCCGACTGCAAATTCACATTGAACCATGATGTCAACCGCCAGCCCCAGCATACCGGAATGGACAAGTTCTTCACATAATATTACCGTGTACCAGTAGTCCAGATTACTGCCACCATATTCTTCCGGGTAACGGATGCCCAGATAGCCAAGTTCACCCATTTCTTTAAATATGGATCGGGGGAAAGTTTTTTCACCTTCCCATTCTTCGGCATGGGGTTTGAGTTGGTCTTGCACGTAACCTCTGACCGATTGTCTGAAAAGTTCGTGATCGCTATTCCACGGATTCATGCTCATTAGTCTGTTCTCGCTCTTTTAGTCATTTTGAATATTAATCTGCCAATATTGCTGCGGAAATCATCTCGCGCTGAATTTCGCTGGTGCCTTCACCATATTCCAGCACTTTACAATCCCGGTAAAAACGCTGGGCATCGCTTTCCATCATATAACCTTGCGCCCCATGCAGATGCAGCGTGCGCTCGCAGATCCAGCTATTGGTCTCCGAGGCATAGAGTTTGGCCAGTGAACATTCCAGATCAAATGGTTTGCCCTGGTCAATCAGACGTGCTGCGCCGAAGGTCATCACTCTTGCCGCTTCAAGTCGCATTTTCATATCAGCCAACATAAAACGGATCGCCTGATTAGCCGCCAGTGGCCGCCCTTGCGACTGGCGGGTTTTCACGTGTTCTACCGTCTGGCGCAAAGCTTCACCTGAAATACCACAACCAAATGCCGCCGCTATGGCCCGTCCCATGGACAATACCGCTATTGCCGCACGAAAGCCTTTATCCAGCGGCCCCAGAAGACAGGTTTTTGGAATACGGCAATCTTCAAACACCAGTTCCGCCATTTCAGAAGAATGCATACCCAGTTTTTTCATGGGATTACGGCTAAAGCCCGGAGTATCACGATCAACAATAAATACAGAAATACCTTTCAGACCCGGCTCAGGCGAGGTTCGTGCCACCAGCACCGTAAAGTCAGCAAAAGTCCCATTGGTAATATAGAGCTTCGAGCCATTGAGAATAAAATCATCACCATCGGCCTTCGCCTGACATTGTACTGCCGTGACATCAGCACCGGCATTAGGCTCAGCATAGGCCCAGCAGCCAATCTTCTCGCCCCGCATACCGGGTTTTAGATATTTTTCCTTCTGCTCTTCGTTGCCCAGATGATCTATTACCCCGCAAGCCAAAGCCATATGCACGTAAACACTTAATGTGATACCTGCATTTCCCGCAGCAAGGCTTTCAATCATAATCAATAATTCGCCCACACCACCGGCTCCACCGGACTGTTCTGAAAAACCGATAGAAAGACAGTCCAGTGCCGCCAGTTTGTTAAATATATCCCGGGGAAATTTCTGTTCTTCTTCCCATTGCCGCGCATGGGGCCTGATTTCATTATCAACAAAGCGGTCCATCTGGTCTTTAAATGCCAGTTGTTCTTCACTAAACTCGAAAAATTGAGCCTGTATCATACTAATTATCCTTTTTTGCCCTTGCCCATCATGGATTCCTGATAGAGCCTGAGTGCCGTTTTATGTTCGGTGGTCTGCAAACATTGCACCTGAGCCAGAACCTCATAATCAAACTCACTATCCATGGAAAGATCCATGGAGCGGCGTATGGCCCTTTTGGTCCAGCCCATGGCAACAGATGATTTCTGTGCCAGCTGTTTAGCCACTTTTTGGGCCGTTTCCGCCAAGGCCTCTGCGGGCACCAATCGATTTACCAGCCCAATGCGCTCGGCTTCTTCTGCCTTGACAAATCGCGCCGTCATCATCATTTCTGTCGCCCGGCCCATGCCCACCAGACGCGGCAGAAAATAACCGCAGGACATATCACAGCCAGCCAGTCCTATGGCGATGAAAGGTGCGCAAAACCGCGCTGTATTCACCGAAATACGCATATCACAGGAAATAGCCAGACCTAAGCCCCCGCCAACAGTATCACCGTTAAGGGCAGCTATGACCGGCTTGTTGGCCCCCGCAATCATCCGCACCGGAACCAGATATTCTTCCACCTGATATTCCCATTCCTGAGCATCGCGCTCTATCATTTCCTTCTGATCAGCCCCGGCACAGAAAGCCTTGCCTGCCCCGGTGATCACGATAGCCCCAACAGCGTCATCTTTCAGCAGGGCATCCAGTTTCTCAATCAATTCTGCCAGCATGATATTACTGATACAATTTAACAAAGCAGGCCGGTTCAGGGTCAGGGTGCCAACACCATCGGTAATCGTACTTAAAACTGTTGTCTGATTATTATCTGTAGACATTATGATATTTCCTAATTTTCTTTAACGCCGAGAATGGCTTTGGCTTCGGCGGGTGAGGCAGGTGTTTCACCAAATTCTTTTAAAATGCGAACAGATTTTTCCACTAACTGAGCATTGCTTTTTGCCAGTTCACCGGGGCCGATATAGACATTATCTTCCATCCCTACCCGCAGATGCCCGCCCAACAGGACAGCGGCTGTGGTAATGCGGAAATGGTTTCTGGCACCAATTCCCGTAACA
>JAJFIP010000318.1 GCA_021774875.1 Emcibacter sp. | reverse complement strand
ACAGACTAAAACAGGCCCCCAGAGATACAGTGAAACTGGGATGGGTCAACCGCCTGTCGCCTGATTTTGCCTGGCCCTACCTGCAATTGATGCGGGCGGATCGACCCATCGGCACCTGGTTGTTGCTGTGGCCGTGCCTGTGGTCGCTTGCTCTGGCCAGTCACATGCCTGAACTAAAATTTATATTTTTGTTTGCCGTGGGCGCCTTTGTCATGCGCGGCGCGGGATGTGTGGTCAATGATCTGGCAGACCGGAAATATGACGCTATGGTGGACCGCACCAAAGGCCGTCCCCTGCCCAGTGGCAGGGTGAGCGTTTTACAGGCTTTTATTTTTCTGGGATGCCTATGTCTGATCGGGCTGCTGATTCTGTTGCAGTTTAATGAATTCACCATCTGGCTTGGTGTGTCGTCACTGGGGCTGATCATTATTTATCCCTTCATGAAGCGTTTCACCTATTGGCCGCAGATCGTGCTTGGTCTAACATTTAACTGGGGTGCTTTAATGGGATGGACCGCTATCACTGGCAGTCTTGCCTTGCCTGCTGTGCTACTTTACGGTGGTGGCATCTTCTGGACATTGGGCTATGACACCATTTACGCCCACCAGGACAAGGAAGATGATGCCCTGATCGGGGTCAAGTCTACCGCCCTGAAACTTATGGAAAACACACCCCGTTGGCTGGTATTTTTTTACGCTGGTATGCTGGCGTGTTTTGCCACAGCTGGCTATATGACGGGAATCGGAATGGCTTATTATCTGGGGCTTATCATCGTGGCTGGCCATTGCATTTGGCAGATCAGGTCACTGAAGATGGGGGATAGCGAAAACTGCCTGAAACTGTTTAAATCCAACCATCATTTAGGCTTTATTATGTTTCTCAGCATCCTTGCGGGTCATTATTAACAGAAACCTAAATCTGCTCTTGCTTTCCTGACCATAATTGTGCATTTTCAGCAGTCAAATTTAGACGATTAAAGACAAAACATAGTAGAAAATTAAAGAGGGAAGTATGACTGATATATATTTAATGATAGTGGGATGCGGCCTCGTTGCACTCATTTATGGCATTTATGCCACGCGTAAAGTATTGGCTTTCGGCACTGGTAACGACCGGATGGAAGAAATTTCTTCGGCCATTCGCGAGGGTGCTGCCGCATATCTGAATCGGCAATATAAAGCCATTGCCATGGTCGGTGTTGTTGTTGCCATCGCTTTGGGCTTCCTTCTGGGTGGCCATGTGGCTATCGGGTTTGTTGTTGGGGCAGTGCTCTCGGGCCTGACTGGTTATATCGGTATGAATGTATCGGTCCGGGCAAATGTAAGAACTGCGCAGGCCGCTTCTGAAGATATTAATAAGGCCCTTGATGTCTCCTTCATCTCCGGTGCTGTTACCGGCATGCTGGTGGTTGGACTTGGACTGCTCGGGGTATCTCTCTATTATATTTATATGATCACAGGCGGCATTGATGTACGCACCACTCTGGAAGGCCTGATCGGTCTTGGTTTTGGAGCATCGCTGATTTCAATCTTTGCCCGTCTTGGTGGCGGTATCTTTACCAAAGGTGCTGACGTTGGCGGCGATATGGTGGGCAAGGTCGAAGCCGGCATCCCCGAAGATGACCCCCGTAACCCGGCCACCATTGCCGACAATGTGGGCGATAATGTCGGCGACTGTGCAGGCATGGCTGCTGATCTGTTTGAAACCTATGCGGTAACGATTGTGGCAACCATGTTGATTGCCTCAAGCACATTTGCCGGGGCGTCTCTGGAAAAAATGATGCTCTTGCCGCTTATGATCGGTGCCTTGAGTATACTGGGTTCCATCGGTGGTACCTTCTTCGTCAAGATGAAAAAAGGCTCAGAAAACATCATGGGTGCCTTGTATAAAGGCCTGATCTGGAGCGCAGTTATTTCTGCTGCTCTGGTCTATGGTATGTTGACTCAATATGATTTCTTCAGCGGTATTCAATATGCCGATGGCACCGCCTTGACCACATCTAGTATATTCTGGTGTGTTCTGACCGGCCTTGGTGTGACCGCCCTAGTGGTCTGGATTACTGAATATTATACCAGCACTGAATATCGTCCGGTTCGCGTTATCGCCGAGGCTTCTGAAACAGGTCATGGTACCAATGTTATTCAGGGTCTGGCCATTTCCATGGAATCAGCTGCTTTGCCGGTGATAGTAATTTGCGCAGGTATATTCATTGCCTTTAATCAGGCCGGTCTATTTGGTATTGCCGTTGCGGCATCAGCCATGTTGTCTTTGGCTGGTATGGTTGTAGCATTGGATGCTTATGGTCCGGTGACCGACAATGCGGGAGGCATCGCCGAAATGGCCAGCCTGCCCGAAGATGTACGCAACACAACTGACAAGCTTGATGCTGTGGGTAATACCACCAAAGCTGTCACCAAGGGTTATGCCATTGGCTCTGCGGGTCTGGCGTCATTGGTGCTGTTTGCGGCCTTTACCGAGGAAATTGCCCATTATATGCCAGATCTTCCCGCAATTTCCTTTTCGTTACAGGAACCTTTCATTGTAATCGGCCTGTTCATTGGTGGCATGTTACCTTATTTGTTTGCGTCCATGTCCATGATGGCTGTGGGCCGGGCGGCAGCGAGTGTGGTGATTGAAGTTCGACGCCAATTCAAGGAAATCCCCGGCATTATGGAAGGCACCGGAAAACCGGAATATGGCACAGCGGTTGATCTGTTGACCAAAGCGGCGATCAAGGAAATGATCATGCCATCCTTACTACCCATATTGGCCCCTGTGATTCTGTTTACCGTAACCTATATGGTCAGCGACATGGTCGGGGCATTTCAGGCTTTAGGCGCCATGCTGATGGGAACCATCATTACTGGTATTTTCATTGCTATTTCCATGACATCCGGTGGTGGTGCCTGGGATAATGCCAAGAAATATATCGAAGATGGTAACCACGGTGGCAAGGGCAGTGAAGCCCATAAAGCAGCCGTTACTGGTGATACGGTTGGTGATCCTTATAAAGATACCGCTGGTCCAGCGGTGAACCCCCTGATCAAGATTGTCAATATCGTGGCAATTCTTCTGGTAGCTGTCGTGGCAAAATCCATGTAATCTGCCAGTATCAGAATTTTAGAAAAGCCTCGCATCATGCGGGGCTTTTTTTTGACATGGGCATACATTTAGCTATATTGCACTGCAACAGAATCTATACAGGTACAGTCAAATGCCCCAAGTCAGCAAAATCAATGCAGGTCTTAATCCGCCAGAAGAAATCAACGTCATCATCGAAGTCCCCGCCGGCGGTGCCGCAGTAAAATATGAAATGCACAAACGCAGCGGTGCTCTTCTGGTCGACCGGATATTGCATACCCCCATGCGTTATCCCACCAACTATGGTTATATGCCCCACACCCTGTCTGACGACGGTGATCCCTGTGATGTGATGGTTGTTGTCGGCGAGCCTCTGATACCCGGCTGTGTTATCCGCGCCCGTCCGATTGGGGTGCTGATGATGGAGGACGAAGCCGGGGGCGATGAAAAAATCCTTGCTGTGCCTGACCAAAAAACCGATCCGACCTACAAGAATGTTCATACCTATACAGACCTGCCGGAAATTCTGCTGCTACAGATTGAACATTTCTTTGAGCATTACAAAGATCTGGAGGACAACAAGTGGGTTAAAGTTTCCGGATGGGAGGGCCCGGATGTGGCGAAGAAGAAAATACTTGAGGGCATTGATCGTGCTAACAATGCCCCCAAGGAATAGATTTAGAAGATAACAGGCTTATCGATATTTAAGCCGCCCGAACATCCACCAGGAATTGTTCAATATCCTTTTTCAGATTTTCAGAAATCTTGCCCAGTTCATCAGCAACTGTCAGCACCTGATCACCGGCTGATCCTGTCTCATCAGCCCCGGTAGCCACCCGGCTGATATTGCTGGATACCTCTGTGGTGCCAGTAGCAACCTGCTGGATATTCTGGGAGATCTCATTGGTTGCAGCACTCTGCTCTTCAACAGCAGCCTGAATACTGACGGTAACTTCATTAGACTTGTTGTTAACATCAACAATGGTCTGAATACTGCTCACCGCCCGTTGGGTCAGATTCTGCATTTCCTTAATCTGAGTAGCTATTTCATCTGTGGCATTGCCGGTTTGACCGGCTAGAGCCTTGACTTCACTGGCCACAACCGCAAAGCCCTTACCAGCTTCCCCGGCACGGGCAGATTCGATGGTAGCATTAAGGGCCAGTAAATTGGTCTGTTCCGCAATATCACTGATAATTTCAATGACATCATTGATCTTTTCAGCTGCTTCCGCCAAGGCAGCAATCGCCGTTTCGCTCTGTTTGGCTTCCTCTACTGCCTCCATTGAGATATCACTGGCTTTTGTCACCTGCCGACTGATTTCCAGAACGGAACTGGTAAGTTCCTCTGCAGCAGAGGCCACAGTATTGACGTTACTTGCCGTTTCCTCGGAGGCAGATGCCACAACAGAGGAACGTTCCTTGGTGTCAGATGATGTCGCTACCAATTGCTTGGCGGTTGCGCTCATTTCTGTTGACGAGGCAGCCATCACTTCCATCATTTCGGTAACTTTCTGGTCAAAACCGGTAATAAGGATACTTATTTTGCTGGCACGGGCTTCGCGCTCAGCCACTTCGGCACGTTCCCGTTCGACTTCGGCATGTTCACGGGCGGCGGTAGCTTTTCTTTCCTCCTCCTCCCGTTTCAATTGAACCTGCTCAGCCTCTTTGGTTTCCTGCTCAAGACGAATGCGCTCTAGCGCCCCCTGCTTGAACCCTTCCACAGCAACCGCCATGACACCAATTTCATCACCCCGGTCCGAATGGGGAATATCAATTTCATTATTGCCAGAGGACAGAACATTCATACTTTCCACCATATCGCTGATCGGCGTCACCAGTGTTTTGGTAAAGACCAGTGCTATGCCAGACAGAACTGCCATAATTACCAATCCAATCATGATCATGCCATTACGCATACTGTCGATAGGCTGATTGACCTCGTCGGTATCAATTTCAGCGATAATAGCCCAGTTGCTGCCGTGGATATTAAAATCCGTATAGGCCGATACCACGGAAATATCCCGGTAATCCTGAATGGTTTCAATACCGCTATTCCCCTTCAGGGCAGCAGTGGTAGTAGTACCTGTGATTTTGGTCTTTAAAATGGTTGGTTCCTTGGAAAAGCGCGAATCTGACCGCATTAAATGGTCTTCGCCCACAAGGTAGGATTCACCACTTTCGCCCATACCGTCATTTTTCTGCATGATGGCATTGATCTTGCCAATGGGCATCTGAAAGGCCAACACACCTGCGACACCGCCGTTTTCATCCATGACCGGTGTCGCCATAAAGCTGGCTGGTGCGTCAGCACTGGGGGCATAGGCCCTGAAATCATAAAAGGAAACAGACCCTTTTGTGTCTGAATTTACCGCATCATTGAAAACATTGGCCAAATCCGTATCACGCCATTCACCTACATTCATATTGGTGGCATAATCATTTTCCTTGAAAACTGAATAGACCAGATTACCATCAATATCGAACAGGAAAACATCATAATAGTCCCGTTTCTGCTGTAATTCATGGAACCAGGGATGAAATTTTACGTGAGCCTTGGAATAGCTGGACCCATCACCAGCATCATAATATTTATCTTTCTCGCCCAGAGCTTCAGGATTACCCGAAATATACAGACGTTGAAGCGTTGCTGTTGGATTACTGCCAATCTTGTCCCAGCCTTTATCAAAGGCATTTAAAGCAGCAAGGGTGGCGGGACTGCCCGCTGTGATAAGCAAATCCTCTTCGATGGAGGTCATATAACCACTAAGCTCTGACTTCCGGGCGGAAAGAATGGCCGTGAGTTTACTTTCGACCTCGGCGAACACAGTATCTTTGGCATCCATGTAAGCCGATACCCCAACCGCACAACAGGCAATCATCAAAAACAATACGATGAACGCCGGTAATTTTACTGAAATTTTTAGATTATTAAGATACTTCATAACTAAATCCCTGTTTGCAAAAATATTACTTATTTTGACTTCAACTCTACAATCTTCAAAATCAACAAATAAAAGGCCGATATATTATTAAAGATGTGTAATTATTATATGATATGAATTATTAATATTACATTACCATCACGCTATATACTATGGCCTACGTCATACAGACCAACACTCATAATTGTATTGTTTCTCTGTGATACAATTAATACTGAGATCAGAAAGCCTGTAATAGCACTTGAGATAATATGACTAAGCCGTGTCCGATTTTTCAGATCACAAAGTTTCTCATGCATTATCATGCCCCTTTTCTTTAGCCCTTAACTGAGAGATCTTGTAATATTAATTTTTTAAAAGATCATTATCAGCAACGCTAGAATAACAAGTGTGTGCTGGAATTTTATTCACGCATAAGTTTATATAATCTTAATTTTCATGGGGGTTAGGCCACAATAATAGACTACTAATACTTTAGGCCTAGGGACATTTTTGAGGGATTTATATGATAATTTATCTCTGCATGAGAGGCTTCATATCAAAATTTTTAGGCGGGGTGGGGAAATATCAACGCGGTAGCATCTTAAACGTATCAGGCTGCAAGCCAATATATTATAGCTTGCAACCTGAGATTAAATAATAAATATTTTATCAAGCACGTATTTCCGACAAGAAGTCGTCAACAGCAACCTTCAGTGTGGAGGCCTGACCCGATAATTCATTGGAGGCGCTGAGCACATCAGAAGCCGCATTGCCGGTCTCTTCTGCCATATTACTGACATTCCTGACATTTTCACCTGCGGTTTCAGTTCCTGTTGCC
>JAJFIP010000317.1 GCA_021774875.1 Emcibacter sp. | reverse complement strand
TTTCACTTCTTCCTGTAAATCCTTGTTGGTTGTGGCGATAATCCTGATATCAATTTTGAAAGTCCCTGACCCCCCGACACGATCAACTTCCCGTTCCTGAATAACACGCAGCAGTTTTGCCTGTAGCCGCACGTCTATTTCGCTGATTTCATCCAGCAACAGGGTACCGCCATTGGCTTCTTCAAATTTCCCGATCCGGCGGGCGACGGCCCCGGTGAAGGCACCCTTCTCATGGCCAAAAAGTTCACTTTCCAGAAGGTTCTCAGGAATAGCGGCACAGTTAATGGCAATGAACGGTTTTCCGCGCCGACGGCTTTTATTGTGGACGTGGCGGGCCATGACTTCTTTACCAGTGCCACTCTCTCCCGTTATCATAATGCTGGCTTCGCTGGCAGCTATCTGATCAGCCAGCTTTACCACTTGCATCATCTTGCGATCACGGTAAATAAATTCATGCTCATCAATGGAGATGGCTGTCAGGATAGCAGCAATCAGATCCGGGTCCGGTGGCAGGGGGATATATTCTTTGGCGCCAGCGCGGATCGCGGCCACGGCCTCATCTGAATTGGACCCGACCCCACAGGCGACCGCTGGCGTTGATATATGCTCAGATGCCAATTGATCCAGCAGCCCCTTGATGTCGCATTTGACATCAATCATCAACAGATCTGCACCCTTCGATCGGATCAGCTTGAGCGCCGTATCTTCATCGTGGGCGTGGATTACTTTTGCACCATTGTTGAGCGCAATCTGGGAAGCTGCGGAAAGCTGTCCTCCAAGTGAGCCAACAATTATCAGTCGCATTGATCTACTCCTGACAGCTTAGTCCTAATCATAATAACTGATCCGGTTTGTTTGCGGTAACATAGCGTTAAGCTGCATTTCCAGCCGACGTGGATTTTCTTCGCGCCCAATAGACAGAACACCGGTAAGATAAAGAGTATTCAGGGTGGATTCATTATGGGAATTTCTTTCCGCCTTTGTGGACAAAGGGATTAAAACCATATGGGCCAGAATTGCGCCGTAGAAAGTGGTCAGCAGCGCCACCGCCATGGCTGGGCCAATTGTACTGGGATCGCTGAGGTTGCCAAGCATCTGAACCAGTCCAACCAAAGTTCCGATCAATCCCATGGCCGGGGCAACTTCTGCTGAGCGGCGCAGCAGGTCGACACTTTTTGACTGGATGGACGAGGTCGAATAAATTTCCTGCTTCATGATATTTTCAATATCCTCGGCTTTGGTACCATCCACGGTTAATTCCAGACCTTTTTGCAGAAAAGGTTCATCTTCAAAGCTTTTACTTACTTTTTCCAGAGCAATCAGGCCACCACTTCGGGCTTTTTCTGCAATCTGGATCATAGTGACTCCTATTTCCTGTGGATCATGGGGTGTATAGGCCATCAACCGCCACAAGGCACCGGGAATCTGGGCCAGATCTTTCAGGGAGAAGCTGACAATCGTTATAGATAAAGTGCCACCAAATACAATCAGAACTGATTGCAGGTTTACGAAATCCATAGGCGATCCGCCATAAAGCATGGCCGCTACGATCAATCCAAAGCCAACTAATATCCCAAGAAGTGTAATCACTTTTCTATTCCCATTTTTTCTTGTGCCAAAAGTCCCAACTCATTCGCTACCCTTAATTATTTCTGTCATTGTGATGCCAAGCTTTTCTTCCAGTAAAACGACCTCACCACGGGCAACTAATCTGTTATTGACATAAATATCAATGGCCTCGCCCACTTTGCGGTCCAGTTCCACCACAGAACCAGCACCAAGTTTCAATAGCTGGTTTACCGACAGGCTGGTTATCCCTAGTACTGCGGACACTTTTACCGGAACGTCAAAAACAGCTTCAAGATCACCTCCAGCTTCTTCCTCTCCTCCACTGGCCGGGGCCTGATTACCTGTTTCAGTCGCCGTTGCTTCCTGATCCAATTCCTGCCAATCCATATTTTCTGTATCAGACATTAGCTGCTAGCCCTTAATAAATTATTGTTATAAGCCATTATCAATGAATAAATTTCTCAAATAGCTTGTATGTATTAACCATATTTACCTGTAAATTCAAAATTCTTAAAGCCCGGTTGGTGACTTTAATCTTCATTTTCTGTATTTTTCAGGTTGTGATGGTCTCCGATATTGTTCCTGTACTTGGGTCAATTTGACTGGTTGCAGAGGTAAGTGCCGTTTCCGGAGCTTCGATAAAATGCTGAATTGTGCTTTCAATCATATTCATCAGGCCCTCGAAATCCCTTTCCACACCACCGTTGGCCCACTCAACCCGGCAATCACTGATATGGGGCATTGTTTCACTAATCAGTATCACCTGTCCCGGATAGCCGCTGGCATGTTTCATTTCTTCCAGTTTGTCTTGCAGTGTGGGCAGGATGGCGTCATCGACCCGGATAACCAGCCGCGGCTCCAGGGGGCTGTTCTTCAGGCATTGATTAACCATAAGTTCTATTTCTGCCAGAGGTGTTTTCTCAACCACCGCAGGGGCCAGTTTTTTAATTATTGCAAAAGCAAGTTTTGCGGCTTCCTTATGCATCAGGGCAATCTGTTCATCCTGACGCTTGCTCAGATTTTCCGCTGCGGTAAGAATATTCTGCAGCAAGGTTTCGCAGCTCTGTTCCATACTGCCCAAAGCGGCGGCTCGGCCTTCTTCAATGGCAGCTTCGCGCATTTCGTTCAGTTTGATCTGGCTCATACTGCTGCCAGAGCCGTTATCGAATTCATCGTCAAAAGTAAATTTAACTGCCGTCATGACAAGTTCAATTCCTGTTATTAATAAATCAATTCATCTTCGCTTTTTGAATCATTGAGCACAATTTCGCCACTATCTGCCAGTTCCTTGGCCACATTGACAATTTCAATTTGGGCTTCGTCAACATCTTTCAGACGTACCGGACCCATAGCTTCCATATCTTCTTTCAGGATTTTGGCAGCGCGTTCCGACATGTTGCTGAAGAACATATCGCGGATTTTATCGGAAGAACCTTTCATGGCCAGACCAAGGCGGTCCTTGTCGATACCCCTGAGCAGGGTTTGCACACCGGTGGCATCCAGATTTTGCAGATCCTCAAAGGTAAACATCAGGGCGCGGACTTTTTCCGCACTTTCGCGGTTTCTATCTTCCAATGCGGTCAGAAATCTGGTTTCCGCAGCCCGGTCGAGATAGTTGAAAATCTCGGCAATGGTTTCATGGCTGTCCTTGCGGCTGGTCTTTGCCAGATTATTCATAAATTCAGTACGCAGGGTCTGCTCAACCTTATCCAGAATATCTTTCTGAACCGGCTCCATTCGCAGCATGCGCTGTACCACCTCCATGGAAAATTCGTCCGGTAATACGCTCAGCACGGAGGCAGCATGTTCGGGTTTGATTTTTGACAGCACCACAGAGACGGTCTGGGGATATTCATTTTTAAGATAGGTGGCAAGAACCACTTCATTCACATTGCCCAGCTTATCCCACATGGTGCGCCCGGCGGGACCGCGAATTTCTTCCATGATCTGACTAACCCGGTCACCGTTCAGCATTTTGCCCAGTAATCGTTCCGTATTGTCAAAATTCCCGGTCAGGGAGCCAACAGAAGAAACCCCATTGGCAAAATCAAGAAACAATTCTTCAATCACCCCAGAATCAACCGCGCCCAGCGCAGACATGGCAAGGGACAGTTCCTTGACCTCTTCATCATCCAGAAGGTTCCAGATTATGGAGCCATTTTCATCACCCAGCGCCAGCATGAGAGCCGCCGCTTTATCAGGACTCGATAAATCTGATACCTGAGATATTTTCACACCATTCATTCCATATTATCCGTATAACCAACCTCTGACGACAGCAGCGGATTCTTCCGGGTGTCGTTCAACCAGTTCCCCGACTTTCTTCAGGGCGGTGGCTTGTATTTTACCTTCTACAGCAGCAACATCAATGGCGGATTCCATACCACCTGCTTGTGAGGCTATCTCGCGGGAAGACAGGTTTCTTCCCTGATCATCGACCAGGGCGACCTGGGCAGGCTGCGGGGCCGCAAGGGCCTGTTGTTCACCGGGAGGTAATTGTCCCTGTGCCCCGCCTTCTATTGCCGCTGTTTGGGGCACATAAGTAGTCGGTGGAGATGTGAGGAATTTGATCAAAGGCCGCAGGGCAAAAAAGATAACCAAAATGCCGATCAGCATCAGGCCACCAAGTTCAATAAAGCGCATGATGTCAGCTTTGCTGAAATCAAACAGACTTTCTTCAGCAGCTTCCTCGCCATAATCAACGGTGGCAAATTGCATATTGATGATTTGAACAGAATCACCCCGGTCTTCGTCAAAGCCTATAGTGGATTTGACCAGATCTTCCAGCTTCGTCAGGTCATCATCATTTCGTGGCTGATAAACAGGCTGACTTCCATCACCGGCATCCTGATAGGTGCCATCAACCAATACAGCAACGGTAATTTTCTTGATAGTTCCGGCCTCATGGATTTGGGTTTGGATAGTTTTTGAGTTGAGAAAATTTGTTGTGGTTTCTGTGGTGTTGTCACTTGATTGATTTTTGATGGCCGGATCCTGATTCGCATCCGGATCCTGATCAGGCAGGTTATTATTTACCGAAACGGTTTTTTCCTCGGCATTTTCACGGTTATTTTTGATTATTTCTTTACTGGATTCCGACAGGATCACCTGTCCATCTGGATCATAAGTTTCTGAATTACTGGTGATTCTGTTCAGGTCAAGTTCTGCACTGACTTCTGCTCTGACCTTGCCAAGGCCAACGGTTTTTTCGAGTAGTGTTTCAATCTGCCCCCGCAGGCGGTTTTCCATGGAGATTTTCTTTTCTTCAAGAGACAGCGCGAGAAGGGATGTGGTATCTTCAGAAGAGCCGCGAGCCAGCAGGGAGCCTTTCTGGTCGACAATGGAAATCCGCTCAGGCTGCAAATCCGGCACCGCAGCAGATACCAGATTTTGTATAGCCATTATTTGATTGCGGGACAGACGACTGGAGGATGTCTTTATAAAAATACTTGCCGTGGCCTGCCGGGTTTCATTGCTGAACAGACGCCGTTGAGGCATCACCAGATGAATACGGGCACTGGATACATTTTCGATGGATTGAATAGTCCGGGCCAGTTCACCTTCCAGGGCGCGCAGGTGATTGATATTCTGGACAAAACTGGTGGCACCGAGAGAATCACTGCGGTCAAAAAGTTCGTATCCCAATGAGCCGCCCCTTGCGAGGCCCTGTTCAGCAACAGAAATCCGGATGCGACTGACCTGATTGTCCGGGACCAGAATAGTGTTGCCATCCCCGACCAGTTTATAGGGGATCCCCTGTGCTTCCAGACTTTGGACGATTTTGGATGAATCCGATAAATCAAGTCCGCTGAATAACAGTGACATATTTGGCGTAGACAGGCGGAGTGACAGGAAAAAAATGAAGCCTATTGTAATTGCTGCCACTGTTGCCATTGCGGCTAAACGTGCCGGTCCCAATGTTCTGAAAAATTCTGCCAAGCCATTCACGATGCGGTTTCCTGTTACTTTTATAATAATACTACTTAATATTTTTCGACGTTGGATCCTCTGTGGATGGGGAATTGATTCAACGTTATATTAAGTTTACCAATTATTAAGTAAACAAGACGTTAATGGTAGGCAATTTTTGCCTAGTATGGATGAAATATATGTTGACAAATGAAAAGATGAGGGTTTCCAAGGCATCCAGCGCTAGGGTTTCTTTAAATAAAAACACTATATGTAGTAGGTTTTGGCAGAAATCATCTGTTTTTGACCTATAAAAAAAATTAACCATAAGAATCACTTCCTATCGTCGGTCATTATTTTTATTTATGGCTGGTTTTATTGTATAATCAGTTATCAAATCTTTGGGATGAAATTTCACGATAATCCTGAATCCGGGTTACCCTGAGTCCCAGAAGACCGTCTTTATCAATGGCACGTTGCCATGACAGAAATTCTTCAACAGACAGGGTATATTTCTTGCAGGCATCTTCCAGAGACAGCAGTCCCCCCCTGACAGCGGCAACAACTTCAGCCTTGCGCCTGATTACCCAACGTTTGGTATTGATCGGCGGCAGATCCGCTAATGTAAGCGGCTCTCCTGTCGGCCCCAAAACAGGTGAGGAAGACATATTTTGAAATCTACTCATTATGTACTAATCTCCGGTAACTTTTACACGTGACACCCAGAGTAAACACAAGCCTTTAAAAAAAGCCTAATGAACGAGGTTATTGTGGAATAAAATATTGATAACAATTTTATCTAATGGATTTTTTTGCCGCAAAAACAGGAAAAGCCGCTTGCATTATGCAAGCGGCTATCAGTTCAAGTATTTGATTTATTAGCGTTTTACACTATTTAATTCATTAAGCATCTCATCCACCGTTATGATGACTTTGGTGTTGGCAGAAAATGCTCTCTGCACAGTAATCAGGTTGGTAAATTCACCAGCAAGGTCAACTGTGGAGGCTTCGAGGGTCTGTGGAGCCAGGAAACCGGCACCGCCAAATCCGGCAAGTTTAAGGTTCTGGGTGCCTGATTGATTGGATACCGTATAGGTATTGCCCTGTCGTCTGGTCAGCCCATCCGGGTTCTGGAAGGTGGACAATGGTATCTGTGACACTTTCTTGGCCAGGCCATTGCTGAACAGAGCGCTGACGACGCCATCCACATCAATGGCAACGCCGACCACGTTACCAAATGTAGCGCCGTTGACCGAAGATGAAATGATGGTGGATTTGCCAGAGAACTGGGTCATACCATCGCTCAGTCCATCGTTTCCAAGATCAAAAGTAAGCGTGCCTGCATCTGCTCCGCCTGTCCAGGGGACTGCAAGCGGGGTGAGTAAGGTAGCCGTTGTGCCAGCTGAATTTATGGTGCCGTCACCATTGAAAGCGACCTGTCCACTGGAGATCTGACCAGTTCCCACCAGCCCTGATGTAACATCTGCTGGTGGATCAACATATATTTCAACATTCCACAGGTTAGAGGCCTGTCTCAGAGCGGCAACAGTTACAGTATGAACGCCACCAAGGGCATCAAAAACCTGTACATTAGTCTGGAAGTCGGGCTTCACGCCATTCACTGGCGGTATGATACCAGCGGCAATATCGGCAGCATAACCAGACATGGATCCGGCGACAGTTGCCGCGTTATAGGTTCCACCACCAATGGCCGGATTCAGGGCCTGTGTTGATTGCAGGTTAGCTCGAAGAGCAACGCTTGTGGTTGCTTCGGCAGTACTGGTCAAGTTCGATACATTGATCGGCTGTAATGACGTCAGAATAAGATTAGTTGGTGGATTGCCAGCACTGTCAAGAGGAACCCCCATGAGGAAAAATCCTGCTGTGTTTCTGAGGAATCCATCAGCGTTTGGCGTGAATGATCCCGCCCGGGTAAAGCTGATTTCGGAATCCTGATCTACTGGCTCACCGCGAGTCGATACGATAAAGAAACCGGCACCGTCAATGCTGAGGTCTGTGGCAGAAGTGGAGGACTGCAGCAGCCCCTGCCGACTGATAAGGCTTTGCGGTAATGCCTGCACACCGCCAGGAGAGAAGGCACTTGATGAACTGGTTTCTGTTACCAATGTCGAAAATTTCGCCCGGGTTTCTTTATAACCAATGGTATTCAGATTGGCGATATTGTCCGAAATCATACCGAGGGCGGAACTGAAAGCTCCTAATCCTGATACACCGGATGCTAGTGATGCGAAAAGACTCATGTCGTTACTCCTTAATGTTTACCGGCACATCAGGTGCCAGTGTGTTAAATTCATATTTTGAGAGCGTTTTACGCGACTTAACTGGCGGTTTCTACGACAGGTGTGCTTTGTTTGACGGCCTGAATATTACTGGCTGCGGTCAAAATTCCGTTGACGGATAAATGTACGTCACCATTGAGCACTTCAATGGCTTCAACTTTTCCCTTGGAATATATTGCGGTCTGTATCTCAGACCCGTTGGCTGATGTGGATGAAATAGCAAGCTGATAAATCCCGTCAGGGGTGCCAGCAGGGGCATTCCAGACAAAATCATGTAATCCGGCCCGGTTATCACCGGTGCCTTCAAAGACAATCTTGCCCGCAGAATCACTGACGGTGAGTTTTACGACTTCAGCATTTGTTTGCAGTCCATATTCCCATTTTGCCGTGCTATTTCTAAGTCCGGCCCGATCGGTCTCAATGGTAACTTCATTGCCCAGAAAACCGACCGCATTAGACATGGCGGCATTCTTTGTCTGGCTAATCAGAAGTTCAAGGTTTTTATTGGTAGAAATAGATTGCTCTACTTGAGTAAAGGCCACCAGTTGATCAGTGAATTCACCTGAATCTAGAGGATCCAGTGGATCCTGAAACTGCAACTGGGTGGTCAGCAATGTCAGAAACTGGTCAAAATCCTGAGCCAGTTTTATCTGACTTTGACCTGCTGCGGTGGCGGCTCCTGCTGTTGCGGTATTGATTTCCATTTTACTTGGTCCTTGGTTAAATATTTATGTCCAGAACATTGTCTGAATAGGCCATTTTCATTTGCTGATGGCTGATTATACTGCCCTGCAGGGAAGACATATGGTCGCTTTCCCCACTTTCAGTGCCATTATCAGCGAAATCGGAATGACCTTGATTTTGTTGTTGTCTTTTCAGACTGAAATTCAGGCCATTGCCCCCGGCGTTAAAGCCGGCATTTTCCAGTGCCTTTTCCAGTGATCCCTGATCTTTTTGTAACAGGGCCAATGTGCGGTCATTTTCCACGGTAACTGTTGCCGTTATTCTGCCATCTGCCTGAAAGTCCATCCTGATGTCTACCTGACCAAGATGTGCTGGCTTCAAACTAATTTTAAAGCTTTGCTCGCCATTGCCGGCTTGCTTGGTAATGGCCATACTGATTTGTTTTGTGACCATTTGCGGTGTGACAGGGGGCAGGGATGAAGTTACCTGATGTGTGGACGTTAGAGTGTTCGCCTGAGGGCTGCTCTGGCCAACTTCCTGAGCTACGAGCAGGCCTGTTGGAAGTTGCAGGGTACCAATTCCGGTTGTTTTGCTTTCTGTAGTGGCAATGCTTTGGCTCAATTCTGCCACCAAAGGAACTTTGGGCGCAGGCAGATGCCCGGAGTTAGTGTTTGAGCCCGGAGCAGATGTTTTACTTTGCCCTGCTAAGACCGTAGTTTTTGTTTCGCTGTAAATTTGTGATGCCCCCTTTATCTTATCAGAAGGGTTTACTGACTTCTTTACAGAATCTTTATTGGTTTTGTTGGTCTCTGCTTCCACTTGAAGGCTGGGTGCTGAAGTGGCAGCAGCTATTTGTTGCAGCGGCGTCACAGCTTGCTGCTCTAGAATTTCGTATCTGGCAGCTGCCTGTTGATCAGGTGTGGCAGGAACTTTCACAACATCCAATGGGGCAGATGAAACGGGTGTTCTTTCCACATCAGCTTGTACCATATCAATCTGTGGTGCTGTTTTCCCATCTTGTGCTTGAGCCAAATTGCTGTGAGGCTGCATTTTTTCGGCCTGGGCAATATGTTGACTGTCTGATACTGGTGAACTGGATTCAAGGGTTTCTGTCAAATCAGGTGAAATTGTGCTCACTTCAGCCTGAACCGGAATAAGGGCCGGTGCCTTTTGAGCTTCGGTATTTTCTGTCTGGAAAATTGTCGGGGCGGGAGTTTCCGGAGAGTTGGACCGCGCTATTTCCTGAACAATTTGTCCGTGGGTTTCCGGTGTGTCTATTCTTGCTATTTCCTGAACAATTTGTCCATGGGTTGTCGGGCGAGACGAGGGAGCAGAATTAATATTTACGGCTGGGGATGTCTGATTCTTCTTCTTTGTAGTGGTTGTCGCCTGAACATTTTGAGCAGGTGAGCTCTGTTCAGATTTTATTCCCTCACGGGTAGATGTGTGCCGGGAAAGACCTGTTTGAGCCACAGACTTTTCACCTACCAGTTTTTCAGGTTTATCAGCTTTCTCTGATTGCTGGCCGCCATTATTGCTCATTTGATTTTCAGTGACAACCTGAGGAACTGGCTCCGGGCTCTTTCCTGCTCCCGCTACTTGAAGAGCTGAGTGGTCAGTATCCGTAATGATTTGTTCTGCAATGATATGCCCGGTAATATCTTCATTTCCAGTTTTCTGAATTATTTCAAGTGCAGGTTTTTGCTCACCGGAAGCTGCTTCATTATGTTCCGTTTTGGCAATTGTTACCGCAGCGATAGAAACCTGATTACTGAAAGATGGGTTATTTGCCGAAGTTTGGGTGTCTGCTGAGGTCGGATTTTCGATGGCCTGAGCCAGATGGCCCCTGAACCCGCTGGCACTATTTTCTTCTGAAATATTATCAGTGCCTTGTGATTTGGATTTGTCAATGGATGCACTATCCCTGCTACTGCCTGTTGCGGCAGCATATGTTGTTGGGTGGAATAGCTCTGAACTTACAGTCATAATTTTCCATATTTTTATAAACACAAAAGTCTACTGAATATCAAAGCAAATTCCGGGCCATTTTCCCCCTGTCCGGCTAATATGTTGTAAAATATAGGAATTTCTTTTGAAAAAAGGGCTGTACATGAAAAATAGGGTAATTATTTCCCGGTTTTTTTAGGTAATTATTGCTGATCGGCAGAATAAACCCGACAGGAAGCGCAGTGACCTTAAATTATAACTATGTGACTAAGTTGGCCCCAACCTTGCATCTGATAGAACATAGTCTTAAGTGCGGGCATGCTTGGAATCTATGTCTAACGTGGGCTAGCTAAGTTATTTATGTATGTTTTCAATGTCTTGAAAGGATATGAGAATTCTGAAACTGGATAGATTGATAGAATATTCCTCTGCGGTAAGGGGGAAATTTTTCCCTTTAGGGCAAGCGTTGCCTATCCAGAAAAGTTCTAAAGCAGACCAGAATAGTCACCAGAACAGGTGTCGGACTACAGGAAAGGAACTACATGTCTATTAATGCGATTATCAGTAATTCCCTGACCGGACTTTTTACCAATCAGTCGGCTTTGCGAACCACATCCAGTAATATTGCCAATATCAATACCCCTGGTTATGCCAGACAGGTCGTTCAGCAGGAAGCCGTGGTCAATGGGAGTGCATTGGGCGGAGTCAAAATTTCCGAGATTGTGCGGATTGTGGATAAATTTCTTGTCAAGGCGGTTCAGGATGCCAATGCTGATTTTGCCCGCTTTGAAATCGAAAATACCTTTCATGAACGGGTTCAGGCCTTGCTGGGGCGTCCGGACCAGAATAATTCACTATCAGGGCGGATTGACACTGTATTTAATGCCATGTCGGAACTGGCACTCAATCCCTTATCCTCTATTCTTAAAGAAAGTACTCTGGCGGCCATCGATCAATTTGGTGATGAAATAGGGTCGCTGGGCCTCCAGATTCAGAATATGCGGACAGATGCCAGTAACCAGATTGCCGCCAAAGTAGATCGTGTCAATGCGCTGACCAAACAGATTGAGAGCCTGAATCCCCTGATCACAAAAGAAACACTTACCGGGGGAGAGCCGGGAGGATTGATCGAAAAGAGAGCGCAAAATCTGATAGAATTGTCTAAAATCATTGATTTGAATGTTACGGATACCGGAAATAACGCCATTCAGGTTTCCACATCATCCGGTATTGCTCTTGTTGGCGTGGTCCGTAATATTTTGCAATATTCGCCGCCAGGGACGGTGACTTCATCAACACCATTCCCACCGATTACTGTCAATCCGGTCGACAACGTAACAGGGGCTATCCGTCCTAGTAACATTCAGCTTGACGGGGAACTTACATCAGGTGAAATCAAGGGACTGCTTACGCTGAGAGATAAAGATCTGCCAGACATTTCTCTGCAACTGGGTAGTCTGGCGTCCGGTTTTGCCGATGAGTTAAACCGGGGTCATAATTTGAATACGGCTGTTCCGGCACCTAATTCCCTGACCGGGGTCAATACGGGCTTGCTGTCGACAGATAATCATAATTTTACCGGAGAAGCTGTATTTGCCGTAACCGATGCCAGTGGTGATCTGGTGGCAAAAGTGAATATTGATTTCGGGGTCACTGGCCCCTCAATAGGAGATGTGGTTACAGCGGTAAATGCTGGTTTAGGTGGTGCAGGAACCATGGTATTGGCTAATGGTGTTCTGTCAATGTCGGCGGCGGTTGGCACAAATGGTGTGTCTATTTCTCAGGTTGCAGGAAATGAAAGCAGTCGGGCAGGACGAGGCTTCTCACATTTTTTCGGTATGAATAATCTGGTGGTTGCTAAATCACCTTCTCATTTTGAAACCGGGATTGTTGGCACAGATAATCATGGCTTTACTGCCGGTGGTACCATGGTGCTGGAGATGAATGATGCAAACGGCGTTAAACTCGGTGAATTTAGTCTGGTCATTGGTGGCGCCAGCTTTGACAGCATTTTAGCCAGTCTCAATGCCAGTCCACTGAACGCTTTTGCAACATTTTCATTTTCTTCAACCGGAGAATTGATTTCGACACCTAATGTGGGGATTGGCGAATTAAAATTGCATGTTAAATCTGACAATACATCACGGGGGGCAACTAATGTGCCGATTTCTACATTTTTCGGGATTGGTGAAGCTTTAGCCATGGACGCCGCCGTTGATCTCAAAGTTGCCAAAGTGATTAATGACAACCCAAATCTTTTGTCACTGGCTCGATTTGATCAGACAGCACTTGTTGGCGGTAATGCTTTAAGTATTGGTGACCAGACAGGAGCATTGGCCCTGCGGGATCTGGAAGTTGCCACCCATAAATTTTCCAAGGCAGGGGGGCTCAGTGCCGCCACGGTGACTTTGGCACAATATAGTGCAAATCTTTTGGCTGATCTGGGATTAAGATCCGCACTGGCTGCCAGCAATCTGGAAGATAATCAGGCGTTAAGTGAAGAATTAACCCGCAAATCCTCGGATTTTTCAGGTGTTAACCTGGATGAGGAACTGGGGAATATGGTAATTTTCCAAAATGCTTATTCCGCATCGGCAAGACTGCTTAACACCGCGAAAGAAATGTTTGATACCATTCTGCAGATCGTTTAATGGCACCAGATATGTAATGAAAGAATGAACAAGGATAAAGACAGGATAGCGATATGACACGGGTATCAAGTTTTGGTAATCAACAGGTTATGCTGACCACCCTTATGAATGGCCAGTCCAATGTGTTCAAAGACCAGGTGCAGATTACTACTGGCAAAAAAGAAGAAAACTACAGTGGCTTGGCCAGTGAAGTTTCAACTTTGCTGGGGGCGAAAACTGTCATTGGCCAGACCCAGGGTTATCTTCGGGCTTCGACTCATGTGGCCCGGTTCCTGAGGACCAACGATATTCAGCTTGAGAGTATGGTTAGAAATACACAAAATGTCCGGGATGCCTTGTTGGAGGCTGTCGCCCAGGATCAGACATTTGCCCTGGATGAGTTGCTTGAAGAGTCCTATACAGCCATGGTAAGTGCCCTTAATACCTCTATCGGTGGTGTCCATGTTTTTAGTGGGGCGCGTTCAGATGTGCCACCGGTTACCGGATCCCAGATATCAGATCTGGTTGCTGCGGCTTCTGTGACTGACTTGTTTCAGAATGACCAGCGCCGTCCTTCTGCTAAAATAGGCCAGAGCACGTTGATGGAATATGGCCTGCTGGCTGATGAAGTAGGGCAGGAAGTCTTTCAGGTGTTCAAAAATATTGCCACCTTCAGTGCCGGGCCATCAGGCCCCTTGTCTGGAAAACTGGACGCGACGCAGGAGGCTTTCATCAAGGGGGAGATGGCTAATCTTGATACGGCCCTCGATAATCTGCGGATACTCGTGGCAAGAAATGGCACCCGTCAGAATAGTGTGGACAGTTTTATCAGTGAACATGAAAATCAGGAAGTTTTTCTGGATGTGTTTATTTCTGATATCGAAGATGTAAATGTGGCCGAAGCCATTACCCGCCTGAATAATGATCAGGTGGCACTGGAGGCATCATTCAAAATCACCAGTGAACTGACCAATCTGTCCCTGCTTGAATTCATATAGCACATCATTCTTCTCTTGAAGTGGGGCGATATATGTTATATCTGGCCCTATGACTGAAAATGCCGAACTTATAACTGAGCCTGAAATAAATTCACTTGGTATCGCAAAATCCCCTGCGGACACGCGGGTGGTGGTGGCCATGTCCGGTGGCGTGGACAGTTCAGTGGTGGCGGCGATGCTTAAGGATGAGGGCTATGACGTGGTGGGTATTACGCTTCAGCTTTATGATCATGGCATTGCGGTTCAGAAGAAAGGGGCCTGCTGCGCGGGTCAGGATATTCACGATGCCCGGCGCGTGGCGGACGCCATCGGTATTCCCCATTATGTTCTGGATTACGAGACCCGGTTTCAGGATTCTGTGATGGAAGAATTTGCTGACAGCTATATCCGGGGCGAAACTCCCATTCCCTGCGTGCGCTGTAATCAGGAAGTTAAATTCAAAGACCTGCTGGCGGTGGCAAGAGACCTGGATGCTGATGTTCTGGCCACCGGCCATTATGTAAGGCAGAAAATTCTGGGCGATAGCACT
The DNA here is from genome assembly GCA_021774875.1 of Emcibacter sp. GTDB lineage: Bacteria > Pseudomonadota > Alphaproteobacteria > Sphingomonadales > Emcibacteraceae > Paremcibacter. Next base: position 5,808 of record JAJFIP010000317.1, on the reverse strand, counting down.
GAAATGTACCGGGCGGTGGATGACAGGCGGGACCAGAGCTATTTTCTGTTTGCCACCACTCAGGAACAGCTGGATTATCTTCGGTTTCCTCTGGGGGCTATGGAAAAGGATGACGTGCGGCTGCTGGCGGAAAAATACGGCCTACAGGTTGCGGACAAGCCGGACAGTCAGGATATTTGTTTTGTTCCCGGCGGCAATTATGCCAGTGTTATTGAACGTCTGCGGCCCGGAGCCTCAGAACCGGGTGATATTGTTCACATGGACGGAGAAATCCTTGGCCGCCATAAGGGCATCATTCATTATACCATTGGCCAGCGCAAAGGACTTGGCATTGGGGGTCGTGATCCGCTCTATGTAATAAGGCTGCTCCCAGACCAGAAACAGGTTATCGTTGGCCCCAAAAAGGCCCTTGAGATTTCGGAACTGACCATAAAAGAAGTGAACTGGCTGGGCCAGCAATATATACCTGATGATGGTCTTGAGATAGAAGTCAAGGTCCGGTCCACTCACGCCCCTGTAGCGGCAACTCTGTTGCCCCTGTCGGAGCCGGGCATGGCACACATCAGGCTATTGGTGCCGGAAATGGGAATTTCACCGGGACAGGCAGCCGTCTTTTATCAGGACGACCGAGTTCTGGGCGGCGGCTGGATCAGTAACAGCGTGTAACTATCTTCATTGAGAATTTTTTCAGGCTTAGAGCTGAGGTAACTTTTTGATCACGCATATGTGACCAGGAAAGAATTGTATTTTATCCTGAGCCAGCTAAAATTTGGCTGGTTTAATGTAATAAAATCCCTGAATAAAAGCCTATGTGGGCAAATACGAGAAGGTAAAATAATGACTAAGACATTTAAAAACGTAGTAATGGTGACAGTCGCCCTGTTATTCACATTGTCAATGACAATGACTGCGGCCACCAGTTTTACTGGTAGCAATGAGGCAATGAATCCCTGCGCAAAAGCTAATCCCTGCGCAAAAGCCAACCCCTGCGCCAAAAATCCATGTGGTGCTAACCCTTGTGCCAAACATAACCCTTGTGCAAAGGCAAACCCCTGCGGCAAGAACCCTTGCGCCATGAATCCCTGCGGCAAGAACCCTTGCGCCATGAATCCCTGTGGTGCTAACCCTTGTGCCATGAACCCCTGCGGCGCAAATCCTTGCGGTAATCCATGTGGAAACCCCTGTGGAAACCCCTGTGGAAACCCGTGCGGTAATCCTTGTGCTCCGGCTGAAGCTGCAGACATAAGTGGTAAGGAAGCGGCAAAAATTTATAAAAAACTTTCCAAGACACTTTTTGCCGGTTATGCAAAATCCGGTATTCCTGCGGCGGCACAATATCATAAATGGGCTCGCTTCAACAAAACGCCCTATATTTCCGATACCCATGGAACCCGTGAAGTGAATAATTATTCCAACCGCAAAAAATACGGAAAATACGAAGAAGCCGGGAATATGCCAGCAGGCACTATTCTGGCAAAAGACAGTTTTCTGGTCACCCCTTCAGGTAAAGTAAACCCTGGGCCCCTGTTCCTCATGGAGAAAATGAAAGCCGGCTTCAATAAAGAAAATGGCGATTGGGCTTATTCGCTTATTATGCCTAATGGCATGGTCGTTGGCACATCAGGCGGCAAAGGGGCAGGGAATGTTGCTTTCTGCGCCGATTGCCATAACGCCGCAGAAGATCAGGATTATATGTTTTTCTTACCGGAAGAACACAGAAAATAAGCCTTATCTAACTGATATTGCTTTGTTTATAACGGCGGCATTCTGAATTCAGGATGCCGCCGTAATGTTATATTGGACAGCCCCCAACTCTCGGCATATAGTTAACTGGCCTTAACATAAAATATCTAAAGGGGTTTTCCATGGAAGAAACAGCACAGGAATATACAGATTTGGCTATTGGGTTTGCCATGACTTACGGACTTGACATCCTTGGCGCCATACTCATTTTAATTATTGGTTGGACTATTGCCGGTTGGGCAAAACGCTTTATCACCAGAATGCTCAGCAAAAGCTCGAAAATAGATGTCACTCTGACATCATTTCTGTCCAGTGCCGTTCGTTATATCATTCTCATATTCACCATCATCGCGGTCCTCGGAAAATTTGGTGTCCAGACCGCAAGTCTGATAACCATCCTTGGTGCGGCTTCTCTGGCCATTGGCCTGGCATTGCAGGGCACGCTCAGCAATGTTGCGGCGGGAGTGATGCTGTTGATTTTCCGCCCCTTCAAGATTGGCGACTTTATAAATGCTGCGGGTCATTCGGGGTCGGTAAAAGACCTGGGCCTGTTTGTTACTGAAATGGCAACAGGCGATAACATTCAGATCATTATTCCCAACAGCCAGATATGGGGAGCCTCCATTCAGAATTTCTCTGCCCATGCCACCCGCCGGGTCGATATGGTGATCGGCATTGGTTATGACGATAATATTGATGATGCCATCAGGGAAATAGGAAATGTGATTGCTGCGGACGAGCGGGCCATGCAATCACCCGAGGCGGCTATTTTTGTTGGCGAACTGGCTGACAGCTCCGTCAATATTGTGGTTCGAGTCTGGACTGAAAGCGGTAATTATTGGCCCTTGAAAGCCGCCTTGACCAAAAACATCAAGCATACATTTGATGAAAAAGGCATCAGCTTCCCTTATCCGCAGCAGGATGTTCATTTGATAAAAGAAGTATAATACCAACGGTTCACTATCAATGAATTTACGGGTGGAATTTCGGGTTATTATTCGCTGTCGTCAATGAGGGTATTGGACGTCATATAATAGGCAACGCCAATGAATCCGGCCCCGCCGATAACATTGCCTACAGAAACCCATGCCAGATTATAGACACCACCCATAAGGGTTACACTTTCCGGGTGATTACCCAGCATGGATATGGTGAAAACGGTCATATTGGCGATACCATGTTCAAAACCGGCAGCAACAAAGGCAAACAGGCACCAGAAAATAAGCAGGCATTTAGCGGCATCATTATCGGTCCTGGCGCACATCCAGATTGCCAGACATAAGAGCCAGTTACAGATAATCGCCCGAGCCAGAAGCTCAATGATGCTGCTGTTCATTTTGGCACTGGCGGTGATGTGAATCAGGCTTGCAGGATCATCTAGCAAGCCGCTTCCACCGCCCGCCACAAACAGGATCGACAGCAACATTGCGCCAAACAAATTGCCATACCAGCAGATTATCCAGTCCGCTATCACAGTGAATGCCTTAAGTTTTTTATAGAAAAAACCAAATGTCATATACATGATATGACCTGAAAAAAGCTCTGCGCCGGCGAAGATAATCAAGGTCAGGGCAATACCAAAAAAACAGCCCATGACTAAATTCCGGGATGCGGGTTCTGCTTCATTGCCAAGGGTCATAATAAGGATAAGACCAACCCCAACATAAGCACCGGCCATCATGGTGGAAATAAAAAATCCCAGCGGGTTTTGTTTGAAAAAATTAATTTTTTTGACGGCTATTTCAGAAAATTGCCGCGTTACATCCCTATGCACTTGATACTCCCCTGGTTCCTTTGTTATGGTTTACTCTATTCTGTTTTCCTAGCACGAGACATGACTTAGGTCAAAAAGACTATATAGAAATCTGGTTATTATTTCGGATGTCAGCCTGCCATCCTAAGCGTCAATCAGGGTAGTTTCATTTTGCTGCAATAGGGCTGTAGGTATCATTTGTCAGAGTAAAGGCTGTCGGGATCAACCTCAACATCATGCAGTATTTTAATGCCGTCCGGGGTAATTTCATTGAAAAAACAATTGCGACGGCCCGTATGACAGGCAACGCCTTTTTGATCCACCTTCAGCAATAGCGTATCCCGGTCGCAGTCATAGCGAAAACTGTTCAGGGTCTGTATCTGACCGGAGGTCTCACCCTTGCGCCATAGGGATTGTCTGGAGCGGGACCAATAACAGACCCTGCCAGTGGCGAGAGTCTCGCGTACGGCATCCGCATTCATCCAGGCCATCATGAGAACCTCGCCCGTGTCATGCTGCTGGGCAATGGCGGGGATCAGACCGTGCTCAGAAAATTTTATTTCTTCCAGAGATTTAACAATAATTTCTTCCGGGATGGGTGTGAAAGTCTGGTTTTTCATGATGTCTCGCTTATGGGGCTTGTAAATTTCCACTATTCAGGCCAATATTAGGCAGCGTACTCATTAATTATGTACAATTCTGTCTTAAAATAAGCCAAAACTGGCAGAAAACAAGCGCAGATAAGGGCCATTCCCTTTTCAAGCCTGTTTTTCGAACCAGTTTTGGCTTATTCTAAGACCCATACGGGCGCGGCAAATTTTTGTGCTTGTTGATAAAAGGCTCTTAAACGTAGCTCTGGCTATGCTCCGCGAGTCTTTTATCAACATTCATCAAAGATTATGCGCGCGCAGAATGGACATAATTAATGAGTACGCTGCCTAAGATATAACATATCACAAATAAGAAAAAATACTAATGTCAACAATTAGCCATGATCATGATAAATGTATAGAGGATGCGGTGGTCGCGGCGCGTAAAATTTGTGCGGCACGGGAAACGCGCTTCACTCCGCTCCGTCAGCAGGTTCTGGAACTTGTCTGGGGCGGTCACAGGCCGGTTACCGCATATGAACTTCTTGATATGCTCAGCGACACTGGCAAGAAAAGAGTAGCACCGCCAACAGTTTACCGAGCCCTTGATTTCCTTATGGAAGAAGGCTTTGTCCACCGGCTAGAATCCCTGAACGCCTTTATCGGCTGTCCTGATCCGGCCCATAAACATCAGGGTCACTTTTTGATCTGTCGGGAATGCCGCACCGTGACAGAGATCAGTGATAACAGGCTGATGTCAAATATTTCCAAGGCAGCAGAGGGGCATGGTTACAGTTGTGAGCACAGCATGTTGGAAATCATGGGTCTTTGCGGGAATTGTCAAAACCAATGACGTCTTCTTTAATTGAGCTTGAAAATGTGTCGCTGTCCTTTTCCGGGCATATGGTTCTGGATAGGATCAGTTTTTCTGTGGGTCGCGGGGAGATAGTCACCCTGATCGGGCCTAATGGTGCCGGTAAAAGCACTGCCATGAAAATTGCTTTGGGCCTGCTCACGCCGGACGAGGGTCAGGTACGGCGAGTTTCTGATATATCCATGGGTTATATGCCCCAGAAAATAACGATTGAGGATATTCTGCCGCTTTCGGTCCGGGATTTTCTTAATCTCAGACCAGGGACGACTAAAGCCGAAGTGGACGAGGTGATGGCACTGGTGCGGATCAGCCACGCGGAAGCAAGTCCGGTGCAGAGGGTATCAGGCGGAGAAATGCAGCGGGTGCTGATGGCGCGCGCCCTGCTGGGCAATCCTGACCTGATAGTACTGGATGAACCGGTGCAGGGGGTGAATATTGGCGGGCAGGAAGAACTATACCAACTGATTGGCCGGGTCCGGGATGAGAAAAATTGTGGCGTGCTGATGATTTCCCACGACCTTCATATGGTGATGGCGGGCACGGATAAGGTTATCTGTCTTAACCGACATATCTGTTGCAGTGGCGAGCCGGAAAAAATTAAGGACCACCCGGAGTATCACGCCCTGTTTGGGCGGGAGGTTGAAGGAATTGCCCTTTATACCCACCATCATGACCATCACCATGACAGCCACGGCGATGTGATAAGCGGCGAGCATGGGGAGGGCTGTGATCATGATTGATGGCTTTATCCTGAATGCAATCATTGCCGGGGTGCTGGTAGCTATGGCGGCAGGGCCATTGGGCTGTTTTTTGGTCTGGCGCAGGATGGCTTATTTCGGCGATACCAT
>JAJFIP010000316.1 GCA_021774875.1 Emcibacter sp. | reverse complement strand
GAGACCATATCAACAGATACCGTTTCAATTCTCTGTTCATATACAAGAAAGCCCAAACGCAGAATTTGTGCATCATGAATATCTGCACAAAGAGCAGACCGACCCACGCCGGTTTTTTGCTGAGAAACTGATCGAGCTATGTGGTGTGGACGGTCACGTTATAGTTTACAATCAGTCCTTTGAGATTGCTCGCAACAATGACCTAGCCAGAGATTTTCCTGAATATTCTACTGCCTTAAACGCTATTAATTCTAGGGTCGTCGATTTGCTCGAGCCATTTAAAAAGCGCTGGCTCTATAACCCAAAACAAAAAAGCTCAGCATCGATTAAAGCGGTGCTGCCTGCTTTTACTGACCTCAGTTATGATGATTTAGAAATATCTCACGGTGGTGATGCGATGTTGCAATACAATGCGTTCATCAATAGAAATTTACCAGAAACTGAGCAGCCAGTCTTATGGGACAACCTCATCGAATATTGCAAGCAAGATACCTATGCTATGGTTTTGCTTCTAGAGGTTTTGATAAAAATTACAGCAGAAAATAATTAGAACTAGGAATAAAATTAAATGACTTACAAAACAGAAACTATCAAGAATGCAGTAATGAGTATTAGCGATAACAAATATTTATTACCTGCTATTCAGCGTGAGTTGGTCTGGGACCATGAACAGATAGAAAAGCTGTTTGACTCTGTATTGTCAGGCTATCCTTTTGGATCAATGCTCTTCTGGCGCTACAAAAAAGATGAAAACAACAAAGATTATAAGTTTTATGAGTTTTTGAAACTATACGATGAGTACAACCGTCGAAATAATCATAACGCAGAACATGAAATCACTGGAAAAGATGAAATTACAGGCATTTTAGATGGTCAGCAGAGGCTGACAGCACTGTTTTTAGGATTGAAAGGATATTTGAACCTCCATAAGCCTCGAACAAGATGGGATAATTCCGATAACTTTGAAAAGAAATATTTATTTATCAATCTTCTGTACAGCAAAGAAAACGAAGCCGAACACGAAGATATTGGACCAGAATTTCAGATAAAATTTAAATCTGACAGGCAGATTGAAAAAGAGAATTCAAGTCAGGATGTTTATTGGTTTAAAATGGGCAAGGCTCTGGAATGGAAAGAAAAGAGAAGCTGGAAAGAGGTTCTTACTAACAAGTCAGTTTCTGAGGAGCAAAGGGACATAATTGAGGATGTATGTTCTGCCATCTACGAAAATCTTATTAATCCTAAAAACCCAAGAATTAGCTACTACGAAGAAACAACAGACTCCCTTGATAAAGTTCTCAACATTTTTGTTCGAATTAATGCCGGTGGAACGCCTCTTGATTATACGGATTTTCTTATGTCCATGATTATTAATCAATGGGGAGATGGTAGAGAAAGTATCAATACGGCCATAGATAACATTTCAAAAGATTTTGAGTTTGATATTCCCAAAGATGTTTTTTTAAGAGCTTGCTTATTTTTAACTGGAGAAAATCTGAATTTTAAGGCCGATAACTTTAAGCAAAAGACGATTCAGAACATTAAAAATGACTTTGAAATGATCTCTGAAAGTTTAAGAAAGTCATGTCGAGTTTTTAGAGATTTGGGCTATTCAAAAAATAATCTGCGGTCAAATTTAATTCTGTTACCTCTCGCTTTATATATAAAATCTAATGGTATCAGCAAGGTTAGCGATGATGATTTTATTAAAATAAAAAGATGGATACAGATATCTATTCTTGGCAGAGTTTTTGGATCTCAAACAACGTCATATTTGACTCGATTAAGGAGAGATATTTCATGGGAAAGCACTTTCCCTCTGAACGAAATTATTAAAGTCTCTAATGAAGCCAATAAAAATATGGATATCAATGAGGATCGACTTGAAGATATTATTGAGAAAGCAAAAAAAGGATCGCAAGATAGTTGGGCGCTTTTGACATTATTGTATCCCTCGCACAATTATCGCGACGTAAACTTTCACGAAGATCACATTTATCCATACTCAAAGCTGGATAAAGAGCAGAAAGGAAATGGCGGAGATTTTATATCCAATATTCAATTACTGGAAGGTGGCGATAATTGCAGTAAAAATGACAGATCCCCTGAAGTTTGGATGCAAGAATATTGTTTAAACCGGAATTTAAATCTAGATGATTATAAAAATCAAAACTTCATTCCTTTGGAAATTAATTTATCCTTCGATAATTTCAACCAATTTATAAACTCACGAAAACAACTAATTAAAGAGAAACTGCTGGAAACGCTGAAGGGGTAATATGAGTATATTTGATGAAGCAACATGTGCCGAGCTTGCTAAAACACTGACGGCAATGTGTGTTCGTAATGCTGAGATTGAAAATATTCATGCTGGCGAACCGCTTGTTACTAAAACGGGAGACTATTCAGATGTGAAGGTCATTGACGCTGAAGGCAATGAATATGCATGGCCAGATGTTTCTCACATTTCTGATGATGAAATGCAGGTGCTGATGAAGGGAGTCGTTAATCGACTTTACACTTTCATGATGCAGGGTGATGATCCGCGCTTTGATAAAAACATGAATTATCATAAACGGTTTACTCGCACATGGGATGAACCGGTAATTGATGAAAAACTCGACGTTCGCTAGGCTATATTTTTGTTCGCAAAGGGCAAAATTTCAAGAGTTCGTTTCGGGGCATCACTTACACAACCAACATTATTAATGGCTTAGATGGGTTTCTCATCTAAGCCTTTTTTGTTGCTAGA
>JAJFIP010000315.1 GCA_021774875.1 Emcibacter sp. | reverse complement strand
GCCCCATATGGTGCGTAGTCTGATTGGACATGCCCCAGGTCGACTTCTGGTGCCTAGTGCCCTTATGGGAGCCATACTGCTAACCATTGCCGATCTGATCACCCGTATTCCTATGGGACATGGCCAGTTGCGTCTGGGTGTGGTGACGGCATTTATTGGCTCACCCTTGTTCCTCTATATCATTTATAAAACCCGAGGAGCCATGAGATGACGCTTGAAGCACGTAATATTCATGTCACGCTCAAAGATAACGCCATTCTTAATGATGTGTCCCTGTCGCTGCCAAAGGGAAAGATGATTGGACTGATTGGCCCCAATGGGGCGGGGAAAAGCACACTGCTTAAAACCATTTTGGGGCTAGTTGATCCACAGTCAGGTAAAATACTGTTGGACGGTGAAGATTTACTGGATTGCACACTGCAGGAACGCGCCAGAAAAATTTCCTATGCGGCACAGGGCGCACCTGTCCATTGGCCTCTAGATGTCCATCATATCATTTCTCTGGGCCGTATCCCCCATCTTGACCCCTGGCAAAAGATCAGTGAAAATGATCGGCAACTTATCCATCAGGCGATGATAAAAACCGACACCCTGCATCTGGCAGATCGGCTTGTAACAACATTGTCGGGTGGTGAGAGAGCCTGTGTCATGCTGGCAAGAGCCATCGTGTCACAAGCCGACTATCTTTGCGCTGATGAGCCCATAGCCTCGCTCGACCCCTATCACCAATTGCAGGTCATGGATATTTTGCAGGGTTTAGCCAATGACGGCCACGGGGTGCTGATTGTCCTGCATGATTTATCCCTTGCCCAGCGCTATTGTGATGAACTTGTTCTTATACATCAGGGAGAAATCTTGAGTAGCGGACCAGTGGACCATGTTTTGAGTCCGGAAAATCTGGACAAAGCCTATCATATCAAGGCCAGCAGCTGGCAGGAAAATGGTGATAGTTTCCTCAGTCCGTGGAAAATATCAGGTTGCCCCGATCATTAATTCCAGAAAGCGTTCGGCAGCATCCAGTTCGGCCTTCATATTATCCTGCCGGATTTTGGCCTCATCATCGAGGCCCCACTGGGCAATCTGGTAATTTTCATCTAATTGTGCGGCTGTCCAGGCCTGTTCACCCGTAATATTACCGCCCAGCACATTAAGGGCAATGGAAATTGAGCCACACAGGGTCGTAATATTGTAAAAAGCTGCAAGCCGGAAACTGTCTATTCCCTGCAGTATATTTGTTAATGGTGCTATGTCTTGCTCCACATGCAAAATTCCCGTGGTGACTTTCAGCGTAATTCCATGGCTTTCTGAAACCCATTCAAGGAGCGGTTGCCATATATCTTTTTGCAATTTCTTGAGATCTTCCGGGAAATCCGCCCGGTAGCAGAGCAAATCAGTGCCAGCATATTTTACCAGTTCTTCAATCAGGTCATCCCGCCGGGTTTCCACCCGGTCAATGGCAGTATTCTGAAGTTTGGCAATGAGCATACTGTCCGGGGCTATTTTATCGCCTTGTTCATTCCATTCCTGACAAATAGCGTCTGCTAATGCCTTAGTTGGGCTAAGGGCAGGCCTTTTTTCCGGTGTTTTTATCTCACGACCATCCAGTTCCACCAGAAAGCCACTATTATAGCTAACTACAGCGGCTTTCTCATAAAAACGCTTCATCAAGAACCTTACCAATATGAGAAATATGATCCAGCATATAATGCGCCCCGGCCCGCACCAGATTGGCACCATCATGATAGCCCCACGATACCCCCACTGCCCGGACATTTGCCGCCAGGGCCATCTGAATATCATAGGTGGTATCGCCAATCATAAGGGTATCTTCAGGTGCTATCCCCACATCCCGCATGGCATTATGCAGCATGGAAGGATGGGGTTTTCCCGGCCCGTCATCGGCGGTATTCAACGTTAAGAAATAGTCGCTAAGCCCATGATTTTTCAAGGTAATGAGCAAACCGCGTTTTGATTTTCCTGTAGCTATGCCCAATAGATAACCATCACGATGTAATTGTTCGATAGTGTCTCTCACCCCGTCAAATAATGGTTCATCATCTTGCTCGCGCAGGCGAAGTTCCTGAAACCTCTCAACAAAGGCATCTTTCAGGGCATAATGGGTCTTTTCATTCTCTTGCGGGTAGCAGATTTCGATGGCTTCCAGCAATGACAGGCCGACGATCTGGCGGACAGCCTCATCACCCGCATATGAAACATCACAATTCCTGCAAGCTGACTGCATGGCATCAAGGATCAGATGTTGTCCATCTACCAGCGTACCGTCACAATCAAATACAATCAATTTCATTTCACATCCCCGCCCATATTCGCCATACGGTGACAATCATCATTAAGGCCGTTGGATAAAATGTCACCGCAAAACCAAAAGATCGGTAAAGAGCATTTTGATGATAACCAATCCAGAAACAGACCCGCCCGACAATGAAAAGACTGACCAATATGGGAATGATCTTCATATCACCACTGTCTGCCGTGGCGGCAAAGGCCGTATGCGTTATCATCAACAGGACAAACTGTTCCAGAGTATTCTGGATATAGCGCAGATTAATAGTAATAGCCTTAGGCAGTGCTTCTGTTTGTCCTTCGATGGCTTTGCCTGAGAAAAACCGCTGCACCGCAACCACTATTACGCCGAAAAGTAGTAGCAGGCTGGCAAAAAAATCACATTTTGCCACATAAGCCAACCGATCCCCTGTGGTCACCCATAAGGGAAGTTCAATTTCAATGAAACCGTATCCCATCCAGACCCAAATTGCGCAAAATACCGCACCGGCAGTCATGCCAATACGCACATCTTTTTGTTGTTGGCTGAGCCTGATCAATTATCATTCTCCAAATCAAACGGATTGCTCTTGTCCTGCTTGTCAAAGCCGAACATATCCCAGCTTTCCCTCATATGGCGGGGCAGATCAGCCGTAACTGACAATATTCCACCGTCCGGGTGATCAATTTCGATGCTGCGGGCATGAAGATGTAGTTTTTTGCTGACTGCACCATCAAGAAAAGCAGCCTTACCGCCGTATTTGCCGTCCCCGACTATGGGCGTATCCAGCACCGTGGCATGAACCCTTAACTGATGGGTGCGGCCTGTCACTGGCTTGAAAGCCACCCAACTCGTTGTACTCAAAGCATTGTCCATGATAAAAAAATCAGTCACCGCACGTTTGCCTTTATCGCTGACCATCATTCGCTCACCACGGGTTCCCGGTTCTTTATCAAGGGGGGCATTAACTGTACCCTCACCCCGCTCCGGTTTGCCGACAACCAATGCCCAGTATATTTTGCTGGTTTTGCGGTTGCGAAAGGATTCTGTCAGGTTTTTTGCCGCCGCACTATTTCGCGCGATCACCAAAACACCGCTGGTATCTTTATCAAGTCGGTGGACAAGTTTTGGTCGCTCAGGATTATCCCCTTGAAAACAATCCAGAAGTCCATCCACATGGCGGGTGATCTTGCTACCGCCCTGTACCGCAAGACCGGGTAGTTTATTAAGCACTATTACTGAATTATCCTGATATATAACCATATCCCGCATGAAACGGCTGTCTTCATCGCTATGCTTTTTCCGGTTGATTTGTCGGGAGCGTTCTTTGCCAGCATTAGGGTTATTGCCAATGGGAGGAATGCGGATTTCCATGCCTTCTTCAACACGAAAGCCAACCTTGACCCGCTTGCCGTCGGCCCGTACCTGTCCAGTCCGCATCAGCTTTGACAGGTGGCCAAAACTTAACTCCGGAAAATTCATTTTAAACCATTTATCAATGCGCCAGTCATTTTCAAATGGCTGGACTTTATGGTGACTGACACCTGACATATATATTCCTATAGTTGGGGCTTGGTATTACGCCAAATAGCGTCCTGCGTAAAGGCCCAAAAATAAAGCAACAACCCCTAATACCAATGATCCCATGGCATAAAAGGCTGCTTGAGTAATCTCATGGCGTTCCAGCATCAGTCCCACTTCCATAGAAAAGGCGGAAAATGTGGTAAATCCACCCAGAACCCCAATGACCAGGAACCCCTGCCAGTGATGGGCCAGATTATAGCGGCTGGCCAAGAGTGTTACGATAATGCCAATAATAAAGGAACCTATAATATTCACCGTCAACGTTCCCCAGGGAAACCCCGGCCCCATCAGGCGAAACATAAACTTGCCGACCAGAAACCGGCCCGTAGCACCCAAAGCCCCACCCGTGGCCACAGCAAGGATCATTTTCATTATTTCTCTCCCAGAATTGAGCCCGATAATAATGTCAGGCGACCCTGAAAGTCCAGCATTCATATGAAAAGCGGGTTTGCTAAGTTTTTGGTTTTCGGCACCAGAAAAGATACATAAAGCCGAATGTATTGGGATTTTCACGCTCAAACTGATCCCAGTTTTCCAGTGAACGCTGCCTGCTATCGCCTGGGAACGCGGAAGCATATCGGCCTGGAATACCTGCGTCCATATGATCAAATCCCAGAAACTGCAAGCCTTCACTATCCATCATTACTTTAAGTTCTTTCGGCGTGTAGCGGTTTTCATTAACATTAAAAATCAGGTCGTGAAGCCCGCTAATACTGTAAAAATCCTGATTTTCCGCTACGGTTGCTATCTGATGACCGGCAGGTAAATCAAGAACAGCCTGACGAAACTGCCGCACGCCATTTTCGCTATCGTCAAATCCTTGTGTCTGGACATATTTTCGAGCGGCGATAACGTCCTGCCGTCCTCTTTCGCTATAAAGTGCAAGGCGCATATAACCTCCGGGCCGCAACATTTTTGTCAAATTAGCCAGACCTTTCTCCGGTTCACCCAGATGATGCAGCACGCCTGTGCAGTCAATATAATCATAGGAAAGATCATTGTCGCCTAGCTCCATAATGTCGGCATGGAAGTATTTTACCGCACTGAAACCATTTTCCTCAACAGCCCGCATGGCATAGGCAAGGCTAGTGCGACTTATGTCCAGTGCCGTAATATTGGCCGGCGAGATTGCCGATGCCAGCTTGCAGACCTGCATACCGGTACCACAGCCCGGAATAAGCAGATCAATAGTCCCGCGGGTAATATTCTTTTTCTTCTGGTCGGGAAATCTTCCGCAGATAAATCTCCTGAAAGATTGCGGCACAGCTTTGGAATAACGCATCCATCTGGGATAGGGATAGCGTTCATATTGTTGCTGCACTTTTTTGGAAATATCATTCCTGACATCTGTGAGCGTAGTTATATTTCCCCGGCATTTGATCTCGACCTGATAATCAGAAAACTGACGTTTTATCAAAAACTTCATGGCTTCCGACAGGTCATCCGGCAGCTCTGGCAGCTGTTTAATTATTGTATGAAGCGGCTGATATGAGCCGATAATGACCCACTTAAGCAGCATATCCATGTCATGCTCATCTTCAATCAGCAACCTGAGCCAGTTCTGTTCTTGTTCTGTAACCTGGTAGGCATATTCCGTGTTGAAACACTGACAGGAAAAACTGGCCAGAAAATCCAACCGGGCTGACATTACCTGACCAGCCGAGCCACCTCTCAGGCTCATGCGCAGAATGTACCGCCGCAACCCGGTGAAAACTTTCTCCATGATTGGTGTAATGATAATGGCTTTCTGCATTACTGCCTGCAAGAGGGCATCATTGAAAAACCCATCAAAATCCTCACTGGACAATATGGTTTCCCTGCCCTCATCTGAGCTTTCCAGAACGTTCAGCAGTCTTTCCATCAGTAGTGAAGTAGCATATTGGTTATGGATAACCATACTCATATCCTGAATATTCACATCGTCATGATCAACCCACTTGATCAGAATATTCAATATGGTGTCCGGCAGCTGGTAGCCACTGGTAGTTCCCAGCACATGCAGGGCATTTTGCAGGAATATGATATTGTCAGGTTTTAAAGCCAGCGCCAATAGAAATGAACCCAAAGCACCCCCCATATCACCTTTCTGATACAGCATGCTCCCCAATTTGTGCCGCAGATGGGAATTTTCCGGGGCCTTCTCTATTTTTGCCCTGAGCTGTTCTTCGGTCATAACAGTGGCTTCTTTATTAAATACCCAGTATAAAATATTGCTAAAATATGATCTTGCACAGCATAGGGCAAAATGGCATGATCGCGAAAATAAAAATCGAGAGGATATATGTTTCTACTATCTTTTTTTCTGAAAAAACTCATAAGCGAAGGCACGCTTCATGTCATTGATGCGTCTGGCATAAAACACAGCTTTGTGGGCACAGATTCGCCTGAGGTCACTATACGCTTCCATGACAAAATGGTTCCTGTGAGGATTTTCCTGAAACCCGACCTCCATGCCGGGGAATGTTATATGGATGGCTCGTTGACAGTTGAGGATGGCAAGACCATATATGACTTTCTCAATCTGGTGCTCAAGAATATGGAATGGCGACCTGATAACGCCATGCATCTGACGGGTGGTGATCCTTACAGCCGTTTCAAAAGCTGGATTGCCCAGATAAATCCCATAGGCCGTTCCCAGCAGAATGTTGCTCATCATTATGACCTTTCCGGGGAACTGTATGACCTGTTTCTTGACCCTGACCGACAATATAGCTGCGCTTATTTTCGCTCTGAAAGTGATACCTTGGAACAGGCACAAGAAAACAAGAAAAATATTATTGCAGCCAAACTCCTGCTTGAAGATCATCACGAAATACTGGACATCGGCTGTGGCTGGGGTGGATTGGCTCTGCATCTCAACAAACTATCTGGCGCATCTGTCACCGGAGTAACCCTCAGTCAGGAACAATATGACATCGCCTGCAAGCGTGCCACAACAAATAAGGTTGCTAAAAAAGTTCAGTTCAGATTTCAGGATTACCGGGACGTTACCGAAAAATATGACCGCATTGTATCTATTGGTATGTTTGAACATGTGGGACGGCACCAATATCAAACCTATTTTGATAAGGTTTATGACAGCCTGAAAGACGATGGTGTGGCCCTGATCCATACCATCGGCAGGTCCGACGGG
>JAJFIP010000314.1 GCA_021774875.1 Emcibacter sp. | reverse complement strand
ACCATCTATTAATGCTTGTCAGCGGTGGGGCATCAGCTTTATTGACATTGCCCGTACCGGGGGTCACCCTTGCAGACAAGCAGGAAATTACGAAGGCACTTTTATCATCAGGAGCAACGATTTCAGAAATTAACTGCGTTCGAAAACATCTTTCCCTGATTAAAGGCGGGCGCCTTGCCATTGCTGCGGCACCGGCAAAAGTTACGACTTTGGTAATTTCAGATGTCCCCGGTGATGATCCTTCTTTTGTCGGTTCTGGGCCAACTATTGCTGACCATACCACACTGAAGCAGGCAAAAGACATTATCAAATACTACCAAATTTCTTCGAGTAAATCCGTGACTATAGCACTAAATGATCCCAAAAACGAGACACCCGGATCAGATGCTCTGGGACTTGCAGGAAGTGAGGTTCATATTATTGCCAGAGCCCGTGACGCCCTTGAAGCAGCAACATCACTTGCCTGTTCATGGGGATATAATGTCACCGATTTAGGGGATCACTTGCAAACAGAGGCACGTTATCTTGGGGCGGGACATGCAGCTCTTGTCAGACGCTTGTCGACAAATGGTGAACGCCGGGTAATCATTTCCGGCGGAGAGACCACTGTTACAGTCAAAAACAAGAAAGGGCGTGGGGGACGCAATCTGGAATATCTTCTGGGACTGGCTATTGGCCTTGATGGTGCTCTAGGTGTATCTGCCATTGCCTGCGATACTGATGGCATTGACGGGACCGAGGATAATGCGGGAGCGGTTATTACACCCGACACATTAGCCCGCGCCCAAAAACTAGGGTGTGACCCCAAAGCGTATCTGGCAAATAATAATGGTTATGAGTTTTTTGAAAAATTGGGTGATCTTGTAATAACAGGACCAACGCGAACGAATACAAATGATTTCAGAGCCATTATCATTAATCCTGAATTATCATAGCAACCGAGAGAAAAATTCATGTTCATTATAGCTGCTCTGATCGCCGCCATTCTTTTTATCGTTTTGACGACGACGTGGTTAAAACTTCATCCAGTCATCGCGCTGTTTCTTGCAGCTTTTGGTTTTGGTATTTCCACGGGAATGGAAGGGCCAATGCTCATTGATACCATTGTCAAAGGGTTTGGCAGCACCATTGGCAGTATCGGCCCTATCATTATGGCCGGGGCCATTATTGGTGTCTTTTTAGAGCGTTCAGGCGGGGCATTGAAAATAGCTGAAACTATACTCAAACGCGCCGGAGAAAAACAGATGCCTGCAACCATGGCCGTGATTGGCTATGTTGTGTCCTTGCCGGTCTTTTGCGATACCGGTTTTATTATCCTTTCAAATTTGAATAAGGCTCTGGCGAAACGTACGGGTGTCACGCTGGCTTCAGGGGCCATTGCGCTGTCATTGGGGCTTTATGCAACACATACTATGGTTCCCCCAACACCTGGGCCTGTTGCCGCTGCGGGCATTATTGGTGCCGATATTGGCCGTGTCATATTATGGGGTGCGCTGGTCTCCGCAGGTTCCTTGGTTGCAGGCTGGTTTTTTGCGGTAAAAGTTGCCGCCAAAATTTATATTGATCCCACTAACGATGATGATGAGGAATTTATCATAACAAAGGATGCCCCTGCGCCCTTACATGCGGTTACGCCTATCCTGCTTCCATTAATACTTATTGTTTTACGGTCATTTGCACAATTACCCAGCGAACCCTTGGGTGTTGGCGGTCTGGTCAGCATCATCAATTTTATTGGTCATCCTATCATCGCCCTAAGTATTGGGGTTGCTATTGCCCTTACTCTTCCTAAAAAGCTGGAACGGAAAATGCTGTCTTCGGATGGCTGGGTTGGAACGGCATTGGCCAGCTGCGCAATCGTGATACTTGTAACCGGTGCGGGCGGCGCCTTTGGCAAGGTTTTGCAAGCGTCTGCAATCAGTGATATTTTAGGGAGCACCGTCAGTTCACTTCATTTGGGGGTTATTCTGCCATTTTTGGTTGCGGCTGCAATTAAAACAGCGCAAGGCTCTTCGACAGTAGCAATTATTACCACAGCCAGCCTCACAGCCCCGCTATTAGGTGCTTTGGGTCTTGAGGGAGATACGGCCAAAGCCCTTGTTGTTGTCGCAATTGGCGCGGGCGCGATGGTTGTCAGCCATGCCAATGACAGTTATTTCTGGGTTGTGACCCAATTCTCCAATATGGATGTTAAAACAGGCTATAAACTTCAGTCACTAGGCACACTCATTCAGGGAACAACAGCGGCCATAATCGTCTGGCTTCTGAGTTTGGTTCTCATCTGAAACGAAAATAGATATGGCATATAATAAAATATAGGCGGTGGTACAATGAATATTCCTAGAAGTTGGCATTAATGCCAAACATCGCCGTCCATGAATAGGCCTCATCCGCCAGCAGACGGGATGAAATACCTTGATATTCCCGACGGGAAGAATCTGTGAAATTTTGCATTTGTCCAAAGACTGTAAAACGATCACTCACGTTATAGCTCATTTTAAAGTCCCATTGAGCCCGTGCATCGAAGTAACTGTCTCCATCTGTATCACTACCGATTGCCTCAAGGTAATCGTCGCGGAATGTCACCGCAACCCTGGCCTCAAATGGTCCCTTTGCGTAGAAAAGGGCCGCATTATACAGATAGTCTGATTGACGGATAAAGGATAAATCATCATTCTCCCGGCCAATCACATCGACACTTGAATCCACAAATGTAGCATTAGCTGATGCGCCAAAACCATCAAATGGTGCTGGCAAAGATTCAAACTGTAATTGCAAATTCACTTCTATACCAAACAGTTCACCGCTATCTGCATTTTCTGGCTGGTTAAGCTCATCCAGTAAGAGACCATTAAAAATAACATCTGTAGTTTTTCTGTTAAAAATTGGATTTTTTATATCTTTGTAGAAAACACCAACTGAGAAAATGCCCGTATCCTGGAAATAATATTCAATAGAAAGATCAAGACCCATCGATTCAAAAGGCAGTAGATTAGGATTACCTGCAGAAGCCTCGCTGTCTTCTTCCTCAAAAATAGGCACAACGCTTTCATAATTTGGGCGGCCAATCGTATTCGTCCATGCCGCCCTTATGGTAATATCCTCTTGAACTGCATATTTCAAATGTATGCTTGGCATCCAGTTTGTATATTCTTGATCCCCAGCAGTTGGGGTAATATCTTCAAGTTCCAGATCGCCATCACCATCAGCATCGCGGATTGAAAAGGCTGTATAATTTGATTCTGTTCGCTCGACCCGAAGGCCACCAAGCACATTTAATGCCCCGATATCCGCACTGGCCATCAGGTAACCGGCGAGAACTTCTTCTTTCACGCCATAGTCAATATCGAACTCATTCCCAACCGTAGATTCTACATCGAGTTCAAATTCACCGGGGTTTGCGGCAAAGAAAGCCTCTGCAGCATCAAAATTTACAATTGGCCCAAGATCAAATCGACCATCAAACAACCCTCCTGGGTCCGGTAAAGAAAGATTATTATCTCCCAGTGTGAACCCGTTTGTATCATTGAAACGACTTCTTGATCTATCACGCGTCTTCTGGCGATTTGTATATTTAAATCCTCCGGTGAACGTAACATTCACATCGTTCACGTCCGTTTCATAACTTAAATCTGAACGAAAGGAATGTATATCCTCGTTAATAAATTCAGTACGGGTGAGGAAACGACGGAACCCAAAATTATTTGGATCATTCAGAAGCGGGTCAGCATCTAGCTGGAAAAAAAGATTGCTGAGATCAATGGTGCTGGCGATATTGCTGGGAGATCTGAATTCCCAGTCATTTCGCAAGGGCGTGATTTCCTCCGCATGAGCGAAAACATAACTTGCCCCCCAAGTCACAGCCCCTAAATTTGTCTCAAATCCGGGAGAGATATTCAGCAACTGTTGTGTCTGATTATTCTGGCGATATTCACGCTTTGCACGTCCCCCTGAAAAGCTGACAGAGGTTGGTGAATTAATGGTCGCATCACCCCGCTGAATATTAAAATCAAGCTGATCTCTGGCTTCATTATCCGTAAATTCATTGAAAAAGGTTTTCACGTAAAATTTTGTTTCATCCGTGGGCCTATAGTCAAGGTTAACATTTACGCCCCAACGAATACGCTCAATATCATATCTGAAAATACGGATACTATCGGGCGCGAAAACACCGCTGTCATCAACGTCACTCCAATTAATACCTTCAATCAAATTAGTTTCAAATTGACGTGTGAAATAACTGGCCGCTACAACAATCCCAAAGTTTTCATCTTGGCCAAAACGCGTGCCATAAACCAGCGACCCCCCATATGGAACATTTCCTGACTTTTCATTATATCCCGCTTGTGCCGAGGCAAACAAAAAATCATCCTTGCGGTCAAAGGCCGAATGAGTAACCACATTGATGCCACCACCGACGGCATTACCCTCCATATCCGGTGTAATGGCTTTAACAACTTCAATGGCTGAAATAAGATCTGATGGGATCACATCAAGCGATACCCGCCGACCATCTGCCTCAGGAGCGGCAACTGAATTACCGTCAATTGTGACATTATTCAGATTTGAATCAATCCCGCGCACAACGGGATATCGACCTTCACCCTGGTCAATCTCTACAGATAGTCCCGGCAAGCGTTGAATAGCTTCAGCAGCATTAAAGTCTGGTAATTTACCAACCAAATCCGAAGATACAACATCTCTGATACTCGCCCCACTGCGTTTGCGCTCTATGGCTCGCAATTGTGATGCGCGTGTACCGGTTACAACTATTTCTTCAAGTTCATCAAATTGATCGGCATCTGAATTTTGATCAGCCGTTTGCGCGAATACACTAACGGGTGAAAAAACGCTTAACAGTAGCAATGTTTTCAAAGGTAACATCAGTCCTTTCCTGCTGTGATGCTTTTTTAGAAAAATCATTCATTCTCTCCCTTATTTTTCCCTGTTCCAGAGCTTTCATTTATATCTAAATATTTGATATATTTAAATATGTTAGGATAATTTTGTGCCATATTTGTGGAAAAATAGAGATATAATAATGAAACACTATGTTGCATTTAATGCAACTATTGAGTAGTGTACATTTTATAATAAGACAAACTTTAGAATAGAGTTTTGAAGAAATAATGATAAATATTAGTGACTTACGTGTTTATATTAAGGTCGTTGAGACGGGAGGGCTGACGAGTGCGGGCGACATCCTGGATATACCTAGGTCAACTATCAGCCGAAAATTAACCCGACTTGAGGAGCATCTGGGAGTTGAGTTGCTCCACCGTACAACACGTTCTGTAACGGTCACAGAAGATGGCCGCATATTTTACGAGTATTGTGTACGTTGTCTTGGCGTTCTACACGACGGCGAACGCGCAGTACAACAAAAACAACAAACTACAGAAGGTGTGATCAAACTGGCATTGCCCTATATGTTTGAACCTAGTCTTACCGGACCATTAATTGCGGAATTTTTAGGCCAATATCCAGATATTCATATGATTAGTCTCCTGACCAATGACCCAATCGAGAGTCTGAAAGATGGGTATGATCTGGCAATCACGCCAGGTCCATTAAAAGACTCAACTCTGATTGCAACAAAATTAGGCAACGCAGAATTCGGGCTCTATGCATCTCCGTTATATCTTGAACGTACTGGTATGCCGCAAAGTTATCTTGATCTTCCAAGGTTTGATCTTTTAGCGACAGGTGTGATTGACCGCCGTGAAAGCTGGATACTACAGCAAAATGATCAACATGTCTCCGTTGAGTTCCAGCCGCGTTTTACTTGCAACAATATTATGCTCTTACGTCATACCGTACTTGCTGGTCTTGGCATTGCTAGCCTGCCGTCTTTTATATGCAAACATGATCTTGCCTGTGGCAGTATGGTTGAGGTACTGCCTGGCTCACAAACAATCGATATGAGCTTTTATGCTGTTTTCCCCAGTTATCAGGTTATGCCCATTCGCATCCGCACCCTCATTGATTTTTTTGTCAAAAAATTACGTGAGGAGTTTTCATGGAACGTGTCAAAATAAATTGGTCAAGAATATATATCAATTGAGAAACTCTGATTATTATTGTGCGTCATAGGCATATGGACTGTGAACCATAAATTCATAATTACCGCCACCAACTTTAAATACAGCATAACCTTGTTCCAACCGGTCCAGAACCACGCCATTTGCTTTTTCTGTGGGTATTCCTCCCTCCGTAACAAAGTCAGTTGATATTGTCGGCACATAAATTTCGGCATCAACATTCGCAGGAACTGATACATTCAAAGTTATTTTACCTCCGACCTTTCTCCAGTGTGAGCTGATCATTCCCCGAATTGATTTATAGCTTGCTTCTACGCCATCAAAGGGTGCCGCAGACACTAATGGACGAATTTTGATCGTCTCATAACCCGGGGAGGTCGCTTCAATACCAGCCATACTCGAAAACATCCATTCCCCCACTGATCCGAAAGAGTAATGACTGAAAGAATTCATATGCAGGGTCGAAAATCCATCTTTGGTATTAAAGCCGTTCCACCGTTCCCAGATTGACGTTGCGCCATTGACAACCTCATACCCCCACGACGGATATTTCGTTTGAGTGAGAAGGGCATAGGCCAGGTCATCATAGCCAAACTCGGAAAGTATCGGCAGGAGATGCCGGACGCCAAGAAATCCTGTACTTAGTTTATTGCCATTGTTCCGTACCATAGTTGCCAGATACTCGGCACCCAAGCCCCTCAATTCAGCCGGAAATAAATCCATGGCAAGGGCCATGGCATAGGCAGTTTGAGAGTTCTCGCTAATATGTCCTTCCGAATCAATGTATCTGTCGGCAAATGCTCGCCTTATTTTCTGAAACAATTCAGTATAATATTCTGCTTCCTCTGTCTTGCCAATCGCCAGTGCCATCTCTGCCATCAGCTTGGCATCATAACCAAAATATGCTGAAGCCAGATAACTCTTGTCTGTCTGATACCCCACCGCGAGCCAGTCACCATAATTTCTACCGCTGCCCGGTCGCAGTAAATCATCGCCCGCCGCATCAATCTGGAACTGCATGAAGCGCGTCATACTATTCCAATGTTGTTCAAGCATTCGCCGATCACCATAAGCCTGGAAAAGTGTGTAGGGTACAATCACACCGGCATCCATCCATCCCGGCGAGAAATCATAGACATGCGAATAGGGAAACGGAGCATAATTGGTATAGGCACCATAGGCCCGTTGGGCATCCCGCAGATCCGGTAGCCATTTGGTAAAAAACGCAGCGACATCTGCCACATAGGTTGATGTTCTCACATATACCTGTGCATCTCCGGTCCAGCCCATACGCTCATCCCGCTGCGGACAATCAGTTGGTATATCAAAAAAATTGGCGAATTGCGTTGTCTTGATATTCTCAAAAAGCTGGGTAATGAGACCGCGCTGCCCACCCCAGTTAATATCTTTTTCGATTTTGATGTTACCAACTTGTGGCGTTTCCGAATTGAGCCGTATGCCGGTGATAGCATCGAGCATAGGCCTGCCCGGAAACCCCGTTACTTCTACGAACTGAAATCCATGATAAGTGAATTGAGGTTCCCAGACCTCCTCGCCGTCACCCTTGAGAATATAACTGTCTGTAACCCGTGCCTTGCGAAGATTTTCCGTCATCAAGGATCCATCCAGATGGAGCATTTCGCCAAACCGGAGCGTTACTTTATCGCCCGCATCGCCATTGACTTTCAGTCGAACGATACCGGCAAAATTTTTACCCATATCAAAGATAAATACACCCGGTTCCCTTTCTGCTATTGACACTGGTTTGATAATTTCCTGCTTACGCACGGGAACGCCCGGATGGGCTTCTAACTTTCCTACTGCAGGGGGCCGCCAGCGAACCGGCTGCCAGTCAGTATCATCGAAACCCGGTTTGTCCCAGCCATTAATCTCCAGACGAGCGTCATATATTTCTCCCATCAGAATATCTGCCTCACGGATCGGACCGGTTGATGCCTTCCAGACATCGGTATTTTCAGGGTGTATGGCGCGGTGACGATCACTCACTGTTGCAATCGTCTGTTTTTCACCATTGGTATATTCGATCTCTAATTGAGCAAGAAGTGCCGGACGTTCACCCCAATATCCTCTCACCCGTTCCATTTCATCTTGTTTGAGCAAGCCATAGCCTACGTAACCGGAATACCAGCCATCGGCAAGAATGGCCCCCAGCGCGTTAGCCCCTTCACTGATTTGATCAGTGACATCATAGGGGGAATAATAAACACGCTTGTTATAATCCGTCCAACCCGGCGTAAAATACGCGTCCCCAACCCGCTCACCATTAAGGCGCATTTCATACAAACCAAGAGCAGAGGCGTATAACGTCGCTCTCCTGATCTTGCCTTTCGTCTTGAATTCAGTCCTTAAATATGGGCTAGGTGGCAGATGCATCTCACCAGTAGCATAGTCGACATCAAAACCAATCCAGTCAGCTGTCCAGTCCGAAAATCGTAGCAAACCCATCGACCAATGGGCTGGTTTGCTCCAGTTCGATACGCGGCCCTCTTTATCCCATACCCGGACCTTCCAGATAACCTGCATACCAGAACCAAGGCTCTGACCGCTATATGTTATCTGATTGGTGGCGGAAGATTCAATCTTGCCCGAATCCCACAAATCAGGATCACTGGAGTTTAGAGATGCAAGATTAGTCGCGACAACGATCTGATAGGCTTTTTGGTAGTCACCACGAATCCCGGACTTTACAATCCAGCTGTGACGTGGTTTTTTGATGTCAATTCCCAGCGGATTTTCATGATACTCAACCCTTAATTCTGAAGGGTGCAAAGTACCATCAATATTTATCGCCAGAGATTCTGTTGCCCAAAGAAAGACTGCAAAATATAGAAATAAATATACACCTGAGTAAAATCGGCTGATATGTGCCAAGACTTAATCTCCCAAATTTGAGGTTAGCGGAAATAACTTTCGCAGACTGTTCCACTGCTTACTTTTCCTGTTGCCGCAGTACCACCGGCCCCAGCAAGCCAGAATCGGTCGGGCCAAGATTATTTACCCAGTTGGTCTGCGTGTAATGGGGTGCTATCGTGTTGGCGACATGCACTTCGATCTGATTACGTCCAGAATGAATGAGGTCGGTCAGATCAAAATGGAAAGGTCTCG
>JAJFIP010000313.1 GCA_021774875.1 Emcibacter sp. | reverse complement strand
AATCGCTGGTTTGCTGGGGCCCCCCCGCCCACGACCATAGCCATCACAGGAAGCAATGGCAAAAGTACTACCTGCGCCCTGCTCAAGCATATCTTAAGTGGCCTCGGACATAAAACTGAACTTGGTGGAAATATTGGCTGCCCTCTGTTAAGCCTGGATCAGGATGCAGACTATTATATTGTTGAGCTGAGCAGTTATCAGACTGCAGATTTAACTCATGCCCCGGATATTGCTGTTCTGCTCAATCTGTTCCCGGAGCATATTGAATGGCATCATAACCATGAACAGTATTTCACCGACAAAAGTAATCTGATCAGAACTGGAGCCGGGGTCATCATCCTGAACCGCACTGACCCCCTGACAGGAGATGTAATCACACCTGTGCCTGAGGGCGCGTTATGGTTTAATGATCCTGCGACCGTCCATGCTCGGGAGAAATTCATCAGGTCGGGTAACGATATTATAGGTCCGGTAAGAGACATAATATTGCCAGGCGATCACAACCGTGAAAATATTTGTGCGGCACTCACAGTATGCCAGGCACTGAGCCTTGATCTGAAAGAATGTTTCAGCCTTGCGGCATCTTTCACTGGCCTGCCCCACCGTTTGGAAAATCTTGGAAATATCGGGGGTAGAACTTTTGTAAATGACAGCATTTCAACCACGCCCGAGGCCACAATTGCTGCCTTAAAGAGCTTTGAAGACCAAAATATAACTCTTCTGGCCGGGGGACAGAACCGACAGCAGAACTTTTTATCCCTGGCGCAATATATTAAAGCTCATCCCAAGGTAAAAGTAATTGCCAATTACCAAACCGGATCTGAAATATGTCAGGTTCTTAATGAGATTGGGGCGGGATCTTCTGTGATAGCCGCATCTGATCTTGAACAATCTGTGGCAAAGGCAAAAAAAATCACGCCCGATGGCGGTATCATCTTGCTTAGTCCTGCTGCACCAAGCTATGATGCTTTTGAAAATTTTGAAAAACGGGGCGATTTATTCCGAACTTATTGTCGGAATGCAGAATAAGAATTTACAAGTTAATTAACCTGTTGAAATTATTATCTGCACAAATAAAATGAAACACATAAAAAAGGGTGGTTTCCTTGAGTTTCTTCAAAGCATTTTTCCCTGTCGCCGTTACGGTGTTGATCGCCTTGGTGGCAATCATAATCAGTTTGAGTATGACTGATAATACCATCAAAAAATCCCGGCAAAGCTTGTCTTATCATACCCTGGTGCAGCATCTGGGAAATATGCAGAATTTTCAGGATACTATACTCCTTGACTATACGGAATGGAGTGACGCTTTCACCAATCTAACCATTAATAACAACATGGAATGGTTTCATTATAGTATCGGCGGCGCCAATTTATTAAAACGCAATATCCATGGTCTGGCCTTCATAAAAAATGACGGAACACTGGTTGATCAGGAAACCAGAGATAACAATTTAATCTATGCTTTGTCTGAGGATGTCTATAAGCATAACTTTGATAATATCAGACTAAAAATATTGGAAAATACGGCTTTAGACGCCGAACCGGTTTCTTTCTTTTTATATAATAATGGCATGCCGACCCTGTTCAGCTTTTCTCCTATTACTCATCCAGATGCAAGTGTTTACCCTGATTTCTCCCTAAGTCAGAGAGACTTCCTGATATTCTGGTCAGCCTTAACACCTGAACTTCTCTCTCAGGCCAGTGAAGCCCTAAATCTCAGAGAATTAAACATTACTTCCGACATATCGCCCAATAATTTTCTACTGAAAGACAGTTTTGGTAATAACGTCGCATCACTAAGCTGGTCACTGAGGGAAGAAAAAACTAACCCTCTGGCCTTATCTTTATACACCAGCCTAGCCATGTTTGCCCTGCTCCTCTTGGGGGGGTATTTTTCCCATCGAAGAATTTTTGGTCTGATTCGCGAGCTGGAACAGGCCCGTAAACACGCTGAATCCGACGACAAAATTAAATCCGAGTTTCTTGCTACCATGAGCCATGAACTCAGAACACCACTCAATTCTATTATCGGTTTTTCAGATATATTAATTACTGACCCCAAAGAAACCCTTGACGAAAAACAAAGTGAATATGTGGGGCATATTCAGTCTAGCGGCAAGCATCTTTTGAATATCATTAATGAAATTCTTGATATGTCCAAGATAGAAGCAGGGAAATATGAACTTCACGAGGTTGAGATAAATCTGAAACATACATTCAATCAATCAATCATTTATCTGGAAAAAGAAGCCAAAGACAAGGATATAACACTGGTAAAAAAAATACCCACAGTCCTGAATGAATTTTTTGGTGATGAAAAAGTCATGCGACAGATAATGCTGAATTTGCTGAGTAATGCCATAAAATTCACACCGGAGAAGGGTCAGGTCATAGTTGGCTGCGGTGTTACAGAAGCGGGATGCATGGAAATATATGTGGAAGATAATGGCATTGGAATATCGCCGGAAAAACTTGACATCATTACTGAACCCTACCTGCAGGATCAGGAACATAAAACCCGAAGCCATCAGGGCACCGGACTTGGTCTGGCCATAACAATGGCTTTTGTAACTATGCATCAGGGAACCATGGACATCAAAAGTGAAATAGATGTCGGCACCCGTGTAGCAATTACCTTCCCGGCAGAGCGGGTTCTGGATGAGATGATCTAAGCCAGAGCATTCGTAAGTTATTATTACAATGGCATTGAGTTTCTTTTTGCTCAGCTTTGTGGCACACTCCCGTTTCATATTATCTGGGAGACAAAAATATGCTTGGACTTATGCAAGATCGGCCACTGTTGATCACTACGATTATGGAATATGCCGCGCTGTACCATAGTGATTGTGAAGTCGTCACCAATGCCGTGGAAGGAGGCATCCACAGGATAACTTACGGTGAAGTTGCCAAAAGATCAGCCGCCCTCGCCCATGCCCTTACCAGGTTGGGAATTTCGCAGGGCGACTGCGTCAGTACCATGGCCTGGAATAGCCATCGCCATTTGGAACTCTATCTTGCTGTCCCCTGCATGGGGTCAATATTGAATACCGTGAATCCCAGACTGTTTCCTGAACAGATTATATATATCCTTGAACATTCAGAGGCAAAAGTTCTGTTTGTAGACATTACTTTTGTACCTCAGATAGAAGAACTGGCTTATAAAATCTCAGCTGTGGAAAAAATAGTCATCATGACGGACCGCGACCATATGCCGGAAACGTCACTTGATAATGTCCTGTGTTATGAAGACCTGATAGCCACAGAGGGTGATCAGTTTGACTGGCCTGAACTTGATGAAAACACAGCGGCTGGTCTATGCTACACATCGGGTACAACTGGCGATCCCAAAGGCGCCCTATACAGCCATCGTAGTACCGTCCTTCATTGTTATGGCTCATGTTCCAAGGATAGCCTGGGGGTCAGCAAGGCAGATGTTCTTTTCCCTATCGTGCCCATGTTTCATGTCAATGCCTGGGGCACACCCTATCACGCCGTCATGACAGGAAGCAAATTGGTCCTGCCAGGGGCAGATATGACGGGCGAAAACTTCTATAATATGATCAAGGATGAGGGCTGCACCATTGCTCTGGGGGTTCCAACTATCTGGCTGGCACTGCTGCAGTATGTTGAAACATTGGATACTCAGGACTTTACCAAACTTCCTATTGAGAATTTTATCATTGGCGGATCCGCAGCAGCAGCAAGTCTGATAGAAAATCTGGAGAAAACATTCGGTGCAACCGTTGTCCATGCCTGGGGTATGACGGAAACCAGTCCGCTGGGATCGGTAAATCGGCCAATGGCTAAAAATGCCCATCTGTCAGATGCTGAGAAAATGGCTATCAAAGTCAAACAAGGCCGTCCGCCTTTCGGAGTGGAAATGAAAATTGTTGATGATGACGGGGGCGAGCTACCCCGTAACGGCATTGCTTTTGGGCGCCTTATGGTAAAGGGGCCGTGGGTTGCCAAGGCTTATTTCAAACAGCCTGACCTAAATATCCTGGATGATGAGGGCTATTTTGATACTGGCGATGTCTCAACTCTGGATCCGGACGGCTATATGACTATCGTTGACCGCTCCAAGGATGTTATTAAATCAGGTGGCGAATGGATTTCATCAATTGAGTTAGAGAATGTTGCGCTGGGACAGCCTGATGTCGCCGAAGCCGCCGTCATTGGAATAGCCCATCCAAAATGGCAGGAAAGGCCACTGCTGATCATTGTATCCAAGTCCGGCACCGCACCAACCAGAAAAGATATACTTGACTTTCTGGATGGTAAAATTGCCAAATGGTGGACGCCTGATGATGTGGTCTTTATCGAAGAAATGCCTCATACAGCCACGGGGAAAACCCAGAAACGTGATCTTCGCGACATGTTTAAGGATTATTCGTTTCCAGAATAGTCGGCCATATTCAGAATGGCTTCTTATCTTGAAAGAATATGGGCAGGAACCGTATCAAGAACAGGCCGTATGCAAGTATCCAGAGGCTGCCCGCTCCATGGAGTATTCCCATATAACTGGCATCTGTAATCAGGGGTAATATAGCCCGGCTGATGGCGGCAAGATTGATGGATACAAATATGACCATCAGAATTTTGTCACTCTTCAGGGGCAGCCCGGAATGACCCAGCGTTGCCCGGGACATGACACCCAATGTCAGTGACCCCACAGCCCCGACCGTAAAGGCGTGCATGGCGTGACTTAAAGTGGCGGTATCCGTTAAGCTACCATAAGCTATCAGGAAGAAACCCACCGGAATCCAGAAATAGCCCAGATGTAGAATAAAAAGCAGTGGCGCATGGATAACCTTCCAGCCCTGCCAACTCAGGGACCGGATAAGGGTCACGCCCCCGGCAAAAGCTGCTATACCACCGATGATCATATCCCCCGCATCAGCAAGAATGGCAGCCGCCAGACCAAAAATGGCCAGGGCCGATAACGGTAGTAACAAGGCTGGTGTTGATATTATTATGGCCGGATATTTATTGCTGGTGAAGTTTGGGATTATCCGGCCCCCGATCACATTCATCAGAAACACTATGAACAATGTCGCTGGCAGAAATAATTGCCGCACCGGGAAATCAATCCAGCCTATGACGGCCAGATGGCTGGTGATATTCAGAGCGGCAAAGAGCATTAGCAAGGCAGGCAAAAAATAATTCCGCTTGTTGCCGACTTTTATCAGCGCACCTATTATGCCAAGTATGGCAAGAGGCAGGAAAACTCCATCCACAACCATTGGCACCCAGACGGGTAGACCGGCACTGAAGAATACTGTGATCCGGCCCAGAATCCAGATAAGTCCCAGTCCAGCAAGTCTCATTCCCGTGGGTGTGGGCTGTCCGGTCCAGTTGGGCACGGCGGTATATAAAAAACCAACAATTACGGCCACAACCATGCCAAAAATCATTTCATGCTGATGCCAGTCCGCAGGAGAAAAACGTGAAGGCAGATAATCTGCAATTCCCGTGACCAGTAATACCCAATAAGACAGCAAGAGCACAGCTGACAGTGCTGCCAGAGGGAAAAACACCCTGAATCCTGCGGATAAAACTATATTACTTTTAGAATTAGTCTGCGTCATGTTAGATACTCTCTCTTTACGCTCCGATTATAGCAATTTTCCTTCTACCAGCCGGCTAACACCAACATAGTCTATTTTTCCAGTGGCCAGTAGTGGTACCTGATTAACTTTCATGATGGTTTTTGGCAACGTCAGGTCAGACAGGCCGTCTGTTTTTATTTTCCCGGAAAGAGCTTCGCGCTCAGCCCCCTCGTGGTCAGTCACAAGAATGATTTTCTCACCCTTCCTGTCATCAGGCACAGACACCGTAGCATGGAGATTATCCGGCCACAAGCTTGCCGCGACCGCCTCCACAGCGGAAAGGGAAACCATTTCTCCGGCGATTTTAGCAAACCGTTTGGCCCGGCCTATTATGGTGACATAACCTTCTTCATCAACTTCAACGATATCACCTGTATCATACCATCCGTTCTTCGGTGGTAATAGCTCGCCGGGACTATGGGCAAGAAAATAGCCCTTCATTACATTGGGACCGCGCACCACAAGCTTGCCGCCTGATTTAATCCCCGGCACCTTTTCCAGTCGATATTCAATATCCGTCAGCAACTTACCCACCGAGCCGCTTTTGTTATGCATGGGTGTATTTACCGCAAGGACGGGTGATGTTTCCGTGGCTCCATAGCCCTCGAAAACCCTGACACCGAATTTTTCGGCCCATAAAAATCTGGTTTCCGGCCTCAGTTTCTCTGCGCCAGCAAAAATATAACGCATACTGTAAAAATCATATACATTGGCGTGCCGGGCGTATCCGGTAAGGAAGGTATCAGTGCCAAACATGATCGTGGCATTGGTATCATAAACCAATTCAGGCACAATTTTATAATGCAGTGGTGAGGGGTAAAGAAATGTCCTGACCCCCGCCAGCAGGGGTAGCAGCAAGCCCCCGGTCAAGCCAAAGCTATGAAAAATTGGCAGGGCATTAAAAAAGATATCAGAAGGACCAAAATCAACCCGTGCCTTGAGCTGATAGCGGTTAGACTGTAAATTCAGATGGCTGAGAGCCACCCCCTTGGGCACGCCCTCCGAACCGGAAGTAAATAAGACTACTGATGTATCTTCCGGATTTGGGTCCGGCACCATGCGATGATAAAAATAATTACCAAAACGGCTGGCAATCATGCCGTATATTTTTGATATGATGCCAATTTCTTCGCGCATATCCTCCAGAAAAATAACTTCCACCTGGTCTTTCAGTCCTGCGACCACATCTTCCAGACCACCAAGTTCTACGAAGCGGTGGCTGGTGAGGACTTTTGAAATTTTTGCGGTACCACAGGCGGCTTTAATATTGGTCACACCAGCCGAAAAGTTAATCATAGCCGGAATACGGTTATACAGTTGCAGGGCAAAGAAGGTTACAACACAACCATTGGCGTTGGGCAACATCACGCCGACTGTTTCCCGAACCGCTGTCTTCTTTGCAATATGCCGACCCAGAACAAAACTGCCCAATATCAATTTGTTATAACCTATGGGCGTGCGCTCCACATCCTCAAGAATGATATATTTGCCGCCATGGGTGGCCTTGCAGTCGAGTAACGACTGAAATAGTGTCTTGTGGCGATCACTGGTCTGAAACATCATGTCCGACATCACCGTGTAAAGTTTTTCACGCAAAAGGCGGCGCACTTCATTGCCCGTGGTTCCTTCGGGCAATGACATATCCACCGGCTCCAGAATAGTGATGGTGATTTTGGGAAAAAGCCGAAGTCTGAGCTTGCCTTTCAGGCGCGAAAATGGCGAGAATTGTGCCCCTTCAATCTTGACTGGCAGAATGGGCACCTTGGCTAAATTGGCAATGGTTCCCGGCCCCTCATAAATTTTCATCAATGAGCCTGTTACCGTCAGACGCCCTTCCGGGAATATGACGACCTTACGTCCTCTCCTGATCTCATTAATCATACTTTTTGCCGCCATGGGATTGCCGGGATCCAGGGGCAACAGGTGAATAAAGGCAAAGGCCGGCTTTACCCACCATTTGTCCGCAATATGGGTATTTATGGCAAAACTCATTCTGTCAGGCAAAAATGCACCAAGTAACGCCCCGTCCAAATAGGATGTATGATTGGCAACGATCACAGCCTTGTGCCCAACTTTAAAATAATTCTCCATTCCATGAACTTCTACCCGGTTAAGAAGCCGAAACAAGGTACGGGTAATGGAACGAATGAGTTCTTCAGGCAATAATTTACAGATATATATGGCGACAACGGCATTCATGATTGCCACCGTGAGAAATACCTCGGGAATGGAAAAACCAATACTGATCAATAACGCACTGCCGCCCGCAGATACGGTCATAAACAAAGAATTTATGATATTATTGCTGGCTATCATGCGCGAGCGTTTTTTCGGAGCACTTCGGCTTTGCACGATGGCATATAACGGCACAATATAAATGCCGCCGAATATGGCTATCATCACCATATCAACAAGAATACGAATATTGACCCCATGTGAGAGGAATTGTTTAATATTAATTAATTCACCGCCGATACTGCCAAGATAACCCTGACTGGCAAAATATATGTCAATACTGAAAAGCGTCATGAATATAGCCGCTGCCGGAACATATATTGCGTGGATTTGCCCCTTTAACAGCCGGTCACAGATATATGATCCAATCCCTATCCCAATTGAAAAGGCACAGTTAAACAATGTGCCTACGCTCTCATCGGCCCCAATAACTTCACGGCTGAATGTTGGAAGTTGGGCCAGAAAAGACAGACCAAAAAACCAGAACCAGGAGATACCTAATATGGACAGAAAAATTCTTCTGTCTCTGCGCGAATCACGAATGATATTTTTAGTTTCCTGAAAAATATTAAAATTAATCTTTAGATTACGGGCAACAGGTATGGTTTTGGGGATAGAGAAACTGGCAATAAAACCGCCTGTAGCAACCGTTATAATCATCATGGAAATGATTACAGGACCATTTTCAGTCAGGATCAATATTCCACCGACTATCAATCCCAGTATGATTGACAGAAAGGTTCCCATCTCGATCAGGGCATTGCCGCCAATCAATTCATCTTTTTTCAGATGTTCTGGCAGAATACTATATTTCAGAGGTCCGAAAAAAGCCGACTGGCTGCCCATGAGAAAAAGCGTCACCATCATTACTGTGACATTCTCGATATAAAAACCATAAGACGCCAGACACATAAGAAGAATTTCAGCAAATTTTATGATTCTTATGAGACGGGATTTCTCCAGCTTGTCAGACAATTGTCCGGCAAGTGAGGAAAATATAAAGAAAGGGGCAATGAATATTCCCCCCGCCAGCGGTACAATGACCTGAACATTATCCCATCCCTGATCAATGGCGATCTTGTAGGTGATCAGAAATACCAGCGCATTCTTGAACACATTGTCATTAAACGCCCCCAAAAACTGCGTGACAAACAAAGGCGCAAACCGCCTGGTCTTCAGCAGGTGAAACAGATTCCCGGACAAAGCTAAATCCCTATTTTATTGTTATGATAACAGTCTAAGGAGATTCAGGGGGATAAGACAAGTATATTTATTTTTTGAAATCAGCTTTTGATCAATATCCGGGTTATACAGAGCTACAGCAGACCTTTTCTCCGTCATATCGGCTGTTGGTGGATAATTGGCAATCTGATAGCGCAATTGGAAAGTGGAAATGGATTTTTGTGCCAATATCCTTATCTGCTTCAAGCTCAATCTTTCCCCCATTCTGAAGACAAAGTTTCTTGGCAATGGGCAGCCCCAGTCCCATGCCGCAATTGGTCTTGGTGGTAACTTTTTCACCAATGGTAAAGGGCTCAAGGCTGCTTGATAATATATGTTCGGGCAGACCCGGTCCGGTGTCAAATATTGCGATTGTAACGGTTTCATCATCTGCCGATATGCTCATACCAACAATATCTTCTTCGGTGGAAAACTGAATGGCATTTTCTGCTATTTTACGAAAGGCGGTGATCAAATCCATACTATCGGCAACAATATAAATATCGTGATCAGGAACAGCCTTGGTAAATTTTCTTTTCGACTTCTGGGCCAATGTCTTAAAATTATCAATAAATTCAGTGTTAACCAATTTAACAATATTTATCATCTCACGGGGTTTCTGGGCTCGATTGTTTTTGCCAACCAACTCAAGTACATTACTTATTTTATCCAGCAAATCATGTCCGGCCTCTTTGATATATTCTACATTCTCTAGCAAATCAGTATCGCTGGTGCTCATCTCGAGAATCTCGGAAAACCCGATAATATGATTAAGCGGAGTCCGCAGTTCATGGGATATATTGGTCAGGAAACTGGACTTTGCCTCATTGGCAGCCATGGCCTCCAGAAAAAGCTGATCCATCTTTTCCTGTAGTTCTTTTTGTTGGGTAATCTCGGTTCTGATAGAGACATATTGTTCCGGTTTGCCGGTTGCTTTATTTAAAAACGGCACAATGGTTGACTGAACCCAATATGGTTGCCCATCCTTGGCTTTATTACAAATTTCACCATGCCAGGTTTGACCAGAAGCAATGGTTTTCCATATATGTTTAAAAAAACCTTCATCGTGAACATCCGATTTCAGGATCCGGTGATTGGCCCCCATCAGTTCGGCCAGAGAATATCCGGAAACTTCACAGAATTTTGCATTGGCATATATTATATTCCCCTTCACATCCGCTATAGATACCAGAGAATGATCATTGAGAGCCTGCCTCAGTTGCTCTGCAAAAATTTGAGTTTCATTGTTACTTTGCTTCATTTTAAAATACCTTATTGAATCAATAGTATTTTTTTCCGCTATCCCAGTATCCACTTCACATCACTCTGATTGAAGAGACAAATTGCTCTGACTGTTCTTTCAAATCTGCAATTTTATTTTCCATTAATGTAGAAGCCTCAACCAGTTCGCCGGCTCGGTCCAGAGTTTGTCCTGCGGTGTCACTGACCTTGATAATATTCTGGGATACTTCGGTTGTCGCCTGTGAGGTTTCCTGAATATTGCTGCTGATTTCCATGGTTGCCGATGTTTGTTCCTCAGTGGCTTCTGCGATTGAACTGATAACCTCATATAAAGACTGGATGCTGTTTCTGATGCCATTAACAGCCGTTACTGATAATCTGGTTTTACTCTGAATATCATTGATCTGATCGCCAATTTCACTGGTTGCCCCTGATGTTTGCTGGGCGAGAGATTTTACCTCTGAGGCCACAACCGCAAATCCCCGGCCCGCTTCCCCGGCCCGTGCCGCTTCTATGGTGGCATTTAGCGCCAGCAGGTTGGTCTGATCGGCAATATCATTGATCATCTTGACAACCTCACCAATGGTCTCCGAGGCCACATTCAGTTCTTCAATGGTGACAGATGTGCCTGAGGCATCCTGTGCCGCTTCCGATGTCTGCTGTGATGAA
>JAJFIP010000312.1 GCA_021774875.1 Emcibacter sp. | reverse complement strand
GTTCACTTGCACGCCCGTGACCCCATCGATGGTTTTCCTACAACAGATCCAGATGTTTATGCTCAGTTCCTGCCCCGGATAAAGCAACAATGTGATGCCATCATTAATATTACTACCGGTCAGCCGTCCCGCCGGGCCTTTGATTCTGGTGATAATTCTACGGCATTTGAAGACCGTATGGCCGCACCGCTAGAATTCTCGCCAGAAGTAACGTCTTTTAATATGGGATCATTGAATTTGGGCCTGTTTGCCCTGAAGGATAAATTCAAGGATAAAATTATCCATGACTGGGAGCGCAGATTTTTTGAAGAGACCAAGGGTGTCACCCTGATCAATAATTTCGAGACTATGGAATTTACCGCGCGGGAACTGGGCGACAAGCGCGGGGTAAAATTCGAATTTGAATGTTTTGATATTGGTCATCTGCATGCCCTGAAATTTATAGCTGATCAGGGCTGGGTTAAACCGCCGTTTTTTATTCAGACGATTTTTGGTTTTGTCGGTGGCTTGGGAACATCACCAAAACATGTGATGCATATGAAGCAAACCGCAGATGATCTTTTTGGTGATGATTATTACTGGTCCGTGCTGGCGGCTGGCAAAGCACAAATTCCCCTGACAACCATGGCGGCTGTCATGGGTGGCAATGTTCGTGTGGGAATGGAAGACAGCCTTTGGTATGCACCGGGTGAGTTGGCCAAAACCAACGCTCAGCAGGTGGGTAAAATAAAACGAATATTGGAAGAATTATCCATTGAAGTTGCCAGCCCGGATGAAGCAAGGGCAATGCTGGGCACCAAGGGCGTGGATAATGTCAATTTCTAGAAAATCAGTCCTGTAGATATTAATAGGGAGCCATATATATTGGAAAAAATGCTGAGAAAAACTGGATTTCTGTTACTTTTCACGTCCTGCATTATGGCATGTTCTGATCAGAATACTACAAGCGACAATGGGAATGAGGCAACACCAACTGTTTCAGATTTTAAGCGTAATACTGCTGTCTATATCACCATGCCCGATGGGGTGCGAATTGCCGTGGATATCTGGTTACCTGAAGCGGTTAAAGAAGGTGTACAGGTGCCGACCATGATGATGTCCACCCGTTATTGGCGGGCTGCAGAAATTGATCCCCCTGTGCCAGAGCCAAATTCGCAGGTAGATTTTTTTAATAACAATGATTTTGCCTTTGTGATTGTTGATGTGCGCGGCACCGGGGCATCATTCGGCACAAGACAAAGTGAATTCACTGTTGCCGAAACTCTGGATTTTGACCATATCACCAACTGGATTTCAGATCAGAAATGGTCAAATGGGGCCATTTCGACTATCGGGGTTTCCTATAGTGGCAATACGGCTGAGAATGCTATTTATGGCGCATCGAAGCCACTAAAAGCGGCCATTCCGCGGTTCGTGGATTTTGATGTTTATAGCTCAATTCTATTTCCGGGCGGATTGCAGAATTTGCTCATTACCAGTGATTGGGGCAAAGCGGTCAGGGCCCTTGATCTCAATGATGCCGCAACCATTTCACCGCCATCAGAAGAAGGCCCCAGACTTATTGGGGTGAAGCCTGTGGATGAAGACAGGGACAGGACCATGCTGGCTCAGGCCGTAAGTGATCATGTGGCCAATCCACTTGTGACAGAAATCTTTGGGCCAATGACTTTCCGGGATGATATTAAATTGGCCATGAGCCTTGACGGGTCTGGCGGACAGGTCGTTTCTCCCCATAATTTTAAGGCTGAGGTGGAAAAGCAAGCCATACCAGCCTATCACTGGGGAAGCTGGATGGATGCGGGCACTGCTGCAGGTGTTCTGGCACGTTTCGCAAGTTATGAGGCGCCAATGCGTTATGTCATCGGCCCCTGGTCTCATGGGGCGGGCCACGATGTGGATCCCTATAATGATAAAGAGCATCCAGTTTCACCGACAGTAGAAGAACAATATTTTAGTATCATAAAATTTCTGGAACCACTTACTGCAAGTGCAGCTAAACCAACGGCCACTTCCAAAGAGCTTTTTTACTTCACTTTTGGCGAAGGCAAGTGGAAAAAAACAACCAGCTGGCCACCCGAAGGAACCGAATTCAAGCGGTTTTATTTCGCCAGCGGCGGTCTATTGAAAGATACAGCACCTGAAATAGAAGAAGCTGCGGACCAGTATCAGGTCAATTTTGAAACCGGAAGCGGAGATGAGACCCGTTGGGATACTCAGCTTGGCGGCAAGGATGTTTTTTATGGTGACCGGGCAAAGGCTGATAAACTTAATCTGGTTTACACATCTGCGCCACTAGAACAAGACATGGAATTTACCGGTCATGGGGTAGTTCATCTTAATATGTCCTCAACAAAGCCCGATGGTGCGGTCATTGTTTATATTGAAGATGTAGCACCGGATGGTAAAGTTACCATGATAACTGAAGGCCATCTTCGATTGCGCCATCGTAAAATATCCGACGATGAGCCGCCTTACCCTATGTTTGGGCCCTATCACAGTTTTAAAAGAAAAGATGTCAGCCTCATGATTCCGGGAGAGATCGCTGAGATCGCTTTTGCATTGCTGCCAACATCGGTTTTATTGAAAAAAGGCCATTCTATCCGCGTTGCCATAGCGGGGCATGACAAGGATACTTTTTTAAGAATTCCAGACGAGGGAACACCTGAATATAGCTTCTACAGGCAGGCTGGGGCCGCTTCATATATTGAAATTCCTTTAATTAAGCCGGGGTCTTCTAATGAAGCTGACGATCCCTTCATGTTGAGACAATAATGTAACGATGATTTTATTCTTCATCACAGGGAGTTAACTAAAATGAATAGATTTTATAACCGGTTTCTTTGTTTGATTGTATTGTCTTTCATGGTGTCACCAGCCGTGGCACAGGTGGACATAAATGGCGAAACCGTAACAAAGTGGGCCGATGAATTCTTTAGTCAGTCACTGGCTGAGAAAAGGTTTTCAGGGGCAGTTATGTCTGTGGTGAAGGACGGCGAAGTTATTTTCTCAAAGGGTTATGGTTACGCGGATTATGTGGCTAAAACCCCCGTTGATGATGATAAAACCCGGTTTATAATTGGATCAACCACCAAAACTTTTACCGCTACAGCCTTTGCCCAGCTCATGGAACGGGGATTAATAGAGTCTCTTGATGATCCGGCAAATAAATATTTAAAAAGAGATGTGCTGCCCAAAGTGGACGGCAAAGACATTACCCTAAGGCAATTGATCACCCATACCGCAGGCTTTGGCAATATTACTTTTCATCTCAGCAACGATAAAGAATTGGATTATCCCCTGTCCACAGAAGAAGTAACCCGCCGTCGCCCCCCCATTGTACGTAAACCCGGTGGCAGGTTTGTTTATTCAAATTATTCTACCACCATGATCGGGATTATCGTGGAGGATATTACCGGGCAGCGGCTGGATGAGTATATGAAAGAAAATATTTTTGATCCGCTCGGCATGTCAGATAGCGAATTGAGAATCTCGCTGGGGCCATCTGAAAATCAGGCCATACCCTATGTCTTCTATCCAAATGGTGAGGCGGAAGCTGTGGAATATTTAAATATTCATCCTTTTTTCTCAGCCGTTGGGGCGATAACCAGTACGGGGCAGGATATGGCTAAATTTATGTCGGCCCAGATGGAAGAAGGTGGCGGTGAGACAAATCCTCTGAAAATAAGTCCTGAAATATTTCAACAACTTCACGGTAGATTGGTGGGAAATCACCCTGATACCCAAGGCTTTGGCATGATATTTATGACCGAAACCTGGGGAACGTCAAAAGGCTATGGTCATGGGGGGGATTATCCGGGGTTCCATTCAATCATGTGGATGCTGCCCGAACAGAATGTGGGGATATTCTTTTCCCTGATGGCCGAATTTCCCAGCCCGTCGGTTATGGAAGGCATCATGGGATCTGAGAGGCTGACCC
>JAJFIP010000311.1 GCA_021774875.1 Emcibacter sp. | reverse complement strand
GGATCACGGAATATATGCGTGCGCTCGGGTTTCATGGGGAGGCGATGCTCGAATTTTACACCGTGAACGCCAATGCGGATTTTCACGGTTCCGCTGTCTTCGATGATGAGATTGAGATCGGCGTGCGGTGCGCGCGTCTCGGGACAAAATCCATGACCATTGCGATGGCGATTTTTCGCGGCGAAGAATTATTGACCGAAGGCGCACTGACCTATGTGAACGCTGAGCCGGGGACGAAAAACACCGTCCCGCTGCCGGCGCATGTGATTGAGCGGATTGAGGAATTTGAAAACACTCCGCCAGATCGTAAATAACCGCGCCTGGTTTCCATCCTTCGAGGCTTTTGCTTTGCAAAAGCGCCTCAGGATGAGGAATGTTGTAATACTAATGATTCCTCATCCTGAGGTGCGAACCCGAACTTGATTCGGGTGAGCCTCGAAAGATGGCGGCAATTCAGGAGCGTCCTATGGGTAAAACCCCAGTCCCAAAACTCAACATCCCTTCAGCCTTTGACAAAATTACTGACCACTGGTCGCCGCATATCGCTGCGCGCGTCAATGGACAGGAGGTTCGGCTCGCAAAGATCGAGGGCGCTTTTGAATGGCATCGCCATGACGGCGTTGACGAGGCGTTTTTTGTCATCAAAGGCGGCTTCACCATGCGGTTTCGCGATCGCGATGTTGCCATGGGCGAGGGTGATTTCATCGTCGTTCCCGCTGGCGTTGAGCATATGCCGGTCGCGGAGGAAGAATGCTGGATCATGATGATTGAGAACGCCGACACGCTGAACACAGGCGAGAATGTGTCTGAACGCACCAAGCGAAGCCTGCCCCAGCTTTGATCACGCAAATGTGCGCCCCTTATGTTGTGTGTCATTGGTGACATTTGAGAAACGGCGCCCAAATCCATTCCCACTCAAAGAAGGATAAATAATGGCGCTCTCTCGCACGCTGTCTGGCCGGATGTTAGAATCCGGTTTTGCCGATCACCCCAATCACACGGTCACCATCGAGTCGGCTGATAAGATCGTCACCGTCGCAGTTGGCGGGCGCGCCCTGTTGAAAAGCGCCAATGCGCTGGTCCTGTATGAAGCCGATTATGCGCCGGTTTATTATTTTCCACGCGCAGAAATAGATCGCGCTGTGCTCATGCCATCCAATCATTCCACATGGTGCCCGTTTAAGGGGGCGGCTTCTTATTTTTCGATCCCTGACGGTGACGGCGGGGTTATCGAGAATGCAGTGTGGTTTTATGAAGACCCGTTTGAGGAGGTAGGGGCCATCAAGGACTATCTCGGCTTCATGCCGCCTCATGCGACGATCGCGGTGAGTGATGCCTAAACGCCTTCTTATTTCTGCATGGTTAAGTCTATTTCAGGCATGCCGAGCTTAATGGTTGCCCCGGGCTGTGGGCGCAGTTATGACCAATTGCGCTCACTAACCAGTGCGAACCCATACCCCATAACCGCCGTTTGTCGGAGACCCCATGTCCATACTGATCAACAAGAACACCAAAGTTATTTGCCAGGGTCTGACCGGAAAAACCGGCACCTTCCACACCGAGCAGGCCATTGCCTATGGCACGCAAATGGTTGGCGGCGTTACGCCCGGCAAGGGCGGCATGGTCTGGGAGGCGGGTGAAGCCGCTCCCGGCGCGACGCTGCCGGTTTTTGATACGGTGGCCGAGGCCCGTGAAGCGACGGGCGCCGATGCGTCCGTTATCTATGTGCCGCCGCCCTTTGCTGCGGATTCTATCCTTGAAGCTGTGGCCGCGGAAATTCCGCTCGCGATCTGCATTACCGAGGGCATTCCGGTTCTGGATATGGTCAAGGTCAAACGCGCCCTTGACGGGTCGAAGACGCGTCTTGTGGGGCCGAACTGCCCTGGCGTGATTACGCCGGATGAATGCAAAATCGGCATTATGCCGGGCCACATTCACCGTAAAGGCCATGTCGGTGTGATATCGCGCTCTGGTACGCTCACATATGAGGCGGTGCACCAGACAACTGTCGCCGG
The DNA here is from genome assembly GCA_021774875.1 of Emcibacter sp. Classification (GTDB taxonomy): domain Bacteria; phylum Pseudomonadota; class Alphaproteobacteria; order Sphingomonadales; family Emcibacteraceae; genus Paremcibacter. The sequence continues at coordinate 790 of JAJFIP010000311.1, read as the reverse complement.
TCTTGGTCAGTCCACCTGCGTTGGCATTGGCGGTGATCCGGTCAAAGGCACCGATTTCATTGAAATTCTGGACATGTTTCTTCACGATGACGAGACCCATTCCATCATCATGATCGGCGAGATTGGCGGTTCCGCAGAAGCGGATGCGGCGAAGTTTCTGGCTGGCCACAAGATTAAGAAACCAACCGTCGGGTTTATCGCCGGGGTGACGGCTCCGCCAGGGCGGCGCATGGGTCATGCCGGGGCGCTGGTTTCGGGAGCGGACGATACGGCTGCGGCCAAGATAGAGGCGATGCAGGCCGCCGGGATCGCAGTTTCGCCGACGCCGGCGGCGATGGGGCGAACCCTCCTTGAAGTTCTTAAAAAATAAACGACTCTATGGTTAATCTGCCCGGATTAACCATTGCAACGTTTAGCGGTTGGCGTATCTAAATAGGCTAATTCGCGACGGCAAAAGAAGTTGGAACGCGTCATGGCCAAGGATGGAGCGGCGCCGCATTTAGGCGACAGCGCCCCCGACAACACCGTTTTATCTGGTGTAAATGCTCAGTATTTAGAACAAATGTATGCGCAATATGCTGCGAACCCGGTGTCCGTCAGTGAGGAGTGGCGCAGTTTCTTCGAGCGTGAAGCGGGGACACCATCTGCGGATGCGGCGGTGCGAAGCCCAAGTTGGGCGCGCACGGACTGGCCGCCGAAAGTCAATGGCGAGCTGACAGCGGCGCTGGATGGCGATTGGGGCGCACTGGAAACCGACCTGAAGCCAAAAATTGAAAAACGCATGCCGGCC
>JAJFIP010000032.1 GCA_021774875.1 Emcibacter sp. | reverse complement strand
AATGGCATCCACCATATTCACATGACCATGCCCCCCCCGCTTCCAGCAGTATTTGATGGTATCACCAATATGATATGTGCTGTCACAGAATAATTTTTCCTCGGACTTAATGACACCAGCCTCAAGTGCCGCCAATGCCACAATCATTTTGAAGGTTGACCCCGGCGGATATTCCCCCTGAACGGTCTTGTTTATCAAAGGTTTGCGAGCATCATTCAGGAGCGCGTCATATTTTTTCTGGCTGATTCCCAGATTAAAATCGTTGGGATCAAAGGCTGGAGTAGAGGTCAGGGCTAAAATCTCGCCCGTATGAACGTCCATCACCACCACAGCGGCACTTTCATCCCGCACGCGGTCAGCGGTAAATTTCTGAATATCACGATCAATAGTCAGATTTAGGGTATCACCAAAAACACTATCATTACGGGACAATTCCCTGATTACCCGGCCCATAACATTGACTTCAACTCTACTGTTTCCTGCCTTGCCCCGAAGCCGCAAGTCAAGAATACGTTCCATACCATTCTTGCCGATCTTGAAGCCGGGCAATTCCAGCAACGGATCTTCGCCAATCTCACGTTCATTAACCGAGCTGACATAACCGACAATATGGGCCAGCAGGTCTTTTTCAGGATAATAGCGGGTAATCCCCATATCCGGCTGAATTCCGGGTAAATCAGGAATATTGATATTTACCCGGGCAAATGTCTCCCAATCCAGATTTTCCGCCACAGTTACTGGCAAAAATGCCCTTTGTCTTTTTACAGCTCGGAGAATTCGCCTTTTTTGCCGCTCTGAGATGGGTAAAATGATATTCAGAGCTTCCAGAGTTTTCTCAACATCATCGGCTTGCTCAGGGATAATATTTACCCTGTAATCTGTCCGGTTTATGGCAAGTCCGTAACCATTGCGGTCCAGTATTTTCCCTCTCTCCGGTGCCAGCAGGCGCAAACTAATGCGGTTCTTGTCAGCAAGGAGTTTAAATTGATTCTGACCGACAACCTGCAGAAAATACATGCGCCCAATCAAACCAGAAGTTAAGATCATCATACCACCGGAAAGGATTCCAGCGCGGCGGGTGAATGTTTTGTATTTCTGATCTTCAGGTGAAGTTGCCATTATCTCACCTGTTTTCCGTCACTAGCAGAGAACGTACCCACCTGAGGCCCAAAACCACCACAGGGAAGATGGCTATAGTCAGCATACTTTGCCCGAAAGCATCCCAGAAATTTTGACTTTCTTTTAAGTAAACCGAAGCAATTATCCAGGTCGCCAGACCAAATACCAGTGTCACTATAATAAAAACCAGCCAGTTAAACAGAAATTCCCGCTCAAGGAACCGGCTGCTTTGGCGGACCACAAACATCTGCACTAAAACCAGTAGCAAAGCCATCATACCCAGCGGTCCACCGCCTAATATATCCTGCAATAATCCCAGCACAAATACCACACTCACCGGCATAAGTTGCGGTTTGAAAATACACCAGTAATAGACCGCTGTCAGTGATAAGAATGGAAACATATTATCAAGAAATGTTATTTTATATTGAAGCTGCATTAACAGCACCAGTGCCAATGTACTGATGAAAGGTAATATACCTCTGAAACCTATTTCTGATTTGCCGTCCAAACCTATCATTTATTTGATTCCCTGCTGCTATTATCCGGCTCTTTGGTGCTCGGACTGGAGACAGGACTGCGGATAATTTCATATCCCACGATACTCACGTAATTCAGGTTATATAATTTTGCTGATAATTTAATTCTTATACCTTCCGCACCTATTTCTACTACCTGCCCCACAGGTAAGTCAGGTGGAAAAACCATACCATAACCAGAGGTCAATATCAGATTCCCAACGGCAAGCTTTTCACCAAAGGGTAAAAAAGCCAGCTTTGGATAGGGTGAATTATTGCCCTCAAGGATCATATTAATACCACCTGAGGCCAGCTTAACCGGAATTCGGCTGTTTATGTCTGTCGCCAGTAATACCCGCGATGAAGAAGTTCCCACATTAATGGTTCTGCCAACGATACCGTCTTCATTAATAACTGCCAGGCCCTTTTTCACACCGTCACCAGTACCCCGATTTATCAAGACACTTTTAAAAAAAGGACTGTCACTATCAGAAACCACCCGTGCGGCAGCTATAGTATTCACCTTACCCTCTCCCACATTGAGCAGCTTTTTCAGTCGTTGATTATCAATTGCCAGTTGGGATGACTTGGTCTGTGCCTGTTTCAGGCTTTCATTTTCCGCCCGCAGACTTTTATTTTCTGAAAAAACGATGGCGACCTGTCTGGTCCATTCAATAACGCCACCCACAACTTCAAGGGGCCAGGAAGCGACAGCTAGCACAGGCACAAATATATCAGAAATTTCCGAACGAAATTTATCGACTACAGGGGTATTACTACTGCCAAATATGAGCAGGGCAAGTGCCAAAATGATGAAGAAGCCAGAGGAAAACCTGTGTCTTAACTCCTTCATAATTCACCCACTCACCTTAATAAGAGTCAAGCAGCACATGTTGTAATATTTCGTCTTCCAGTGCCCGCCCTGTTCCAAGTGCCACACAGGTCAGCGGCTCATCAGCGATGATCACGGAAAGTCCCGTGGCCTTTCTGATAATCTTGTCCAGATCACGTAGCAATGCCCCGCCACCGGTCAGGACAATTCCCTTTTCCACAATATCAGACGCCAGTTCCGGCGGGGTATGCTCCAGGGCTGTTTTTACTCCCTCCACAATGGCGCTCACCGGTTCTGTCAGGGCTTCAGATATTTGAAGCTGGTCAACAATAATTACTTTTGGAACCCCGTTCATCAGATCGCGGCCCTTGATTTCCATGGTATCACCAACACCATCCTCCGGTGCAGCCGCAGTACCGATTTCCTTTTTGATCCGTTCCGAACTTGCTTCCCCGATCAAAAGGTTATGATTACGCCGGATATAGGAAATGATGGCTTCATCCATCTTGTCGCCGCCAACCCGGATTGACATGGCATAAACTATGCCGCCAAGGGACAGAACGGCCACCTCACTGGTACCACCGCCAACATCAACAATCATGGACCCTGTAGGCTCAGTCACCGGCAGTCCGGCCCCAATGGCCGCCGCCATTGGCTCTTCGATCAGAGAAACCCTACGCGCACCTGCCTCTAGTGCGCTGTCACGAATGGCTTTTCGCTCCACCGGAGTTGAGCCGGAGGGGACACAGATCACAATATGGGGGCTGGCAAACATGCTGCGATTATGAACCTTGCGGATAAAATCCTTGATCATGGCTTCTGCCACTTCAAAGTCAGCGATTACGCCGTCCCGAAGCGGGCGGATAGCTTCTATATCACCCGGGGTACGGCCCAGCATCATTTTGGCGGCTTCCCCGACGGCAATAACAGACTTCACACCACTGTTATTCTTTATGGCCACCACAGAAGGTTCATTCAGGACAACACCGCGCCCCTTCACATATACCAGGGTGTTGGCTGTGCCCAAATCAATCGCCATGTCGGATGAAAACATGCCCAGAAGCTTTTCTAACATATATTATCGCCTGTTGCTTAACTTAACCCGCCAGTTTCAGTGACATTAACCCTAAAATCTGTCGGCTATATATTGTTTGTATTAATATACCGCCGCGAAAGCAATTTTTTTGTGGAGAAACTGAAATGTTTTATGTCTTTTTCGCTATATTCAGGCGAATTCAAAACAATCAGGCGAAAATCTGTTAATCAGCCATTGCTTCTGGTGCAGTTTTCTCACGTTTTACCATTAGCTTATTGAGCGCATTGATATAGGCCTTGGCTGAAGCTACCAGCGTGTCCACGTGGGAACCATGACCATTTACAGATTTACCATCCTCTTCAAGACGCACAGTTACCTCTGCCTGGGCATCGGTACCTCGCGTTACTGCTTGAACCTGATATAGTTCCATATGCGGGTTTCCGCCCGCTAATTCGCGCAGGGCTTTGAATGCGGCGTCCACCGGGCCATTGCCTTTGCAGGTAACGGTCATATTCTCGCCATCCACTTCCAATCCAAATGTGGCGCTGCTCTCTTGCCAGCTATCACAAATGAATGACCAGCTCATGAGTTTCATATGGTCATTATCTCGCATATTTTCATCAACAAGGGCAATGATATCATCATCATAGAGAGTTTTCTTAACGTCAGCTAAGTCTTTGAAACGGGTGAAGGCACTGATAAATTCATTGTCCCCCAGTTCATATCCCATTTCTTTGAGTTTTTCCCGAAATGCATGTCGCCCGGAATGTTTGCCCATCACCAGTTCAGATTTTTTCAATCCGACAGATTCAGGTGTCATAATCTCGTAAGTTTCCGCATTTTTCAGCATACCGTCCTGATGGATACCGCTTTCATGAGCAAAGGCATTGGCCCCGACAATAGCCTTGTTATGCTGCACATCAAGGCCTGTTACAGTTGACACCAGCTTAGAGGTTTTGATGATATTCTCTGTGATAATACCCGTATGATAAGGGATAGCGTCCGCACGAGTGCGAAATGCCATTACAATTTCTTCTAACGCCGCATTCCCGGCCCGTTCACCGATACCATTAACCGTGCACTCAATCTGGCGGGCACCGCCCTGCACTGCCGCAATGGAATTGGCGACAGCTAAGCCCAGATCATTATGGCAATGTGCTGAAAAGATCGCCTTGTCCGAATTAGGCACATTTTCGATTATTTTCTGCATGATGATGCGATATTCATCGGGTGTAGTATAACCCACCGTATCCGGTACATTGATGGTGGTTGCTCCGGCCTTGATGGCAACCTCTATGGAGCGATAAATAAAATCCTCTTCTGTGCGTGTGCCATCTTCACAGGACCATTCCACATCATCACATAAATTACGGGCATAGCTGACACTGTCGGCAATACGCTCTATCACCTCATCGGGGCTCATTTGCAGTTTATGTTTCATATGCAGGGGGCTTGTTGAAATAAAGGTATGGATTCGCGGACGAACTGCCTTTTTCAGGGCCTCAGATGCCCGGTCAATATCTTTATGGGATGCCCGGGCCAGCGAACATACGGTGGTTTCCTTTAATAACTCTGCCACCTGGGATACGGCCTCAAAATCGCCATTAGAGGCAATGGCAAATCCGGCCTCAATTACATCGACGCCAAAATTTTCCAGAGCCTCAGCAACCCGTAATTTCTCGCCCAACGTCATAGAGCATCCCGGCGACTGTTCACCGTCACGTAATGTGGTATCAAAAATGATAACCCTGTTTTGATCTTTAGTCATATACTTAGCCTTAACTTTTGAATTGAATATATCATATTTCCCGATCAGGGAGTGAAATCTGGTTTTTCTCCCCTGCACGTCCGCCAGTTAATGGCTATAAATTAAAACGTCAGGGGCGACTAAGTCGACCGAGTAAAAGGGATAGAAGAAGAAGGGAAGCAAGCGGCAACAGAAGCGCGTTGGCAAATATAGTGCCAATGTACCTAATATTCAACGATGAAATATTTGTCTGTCTCATGCCTGTTCTTGCATTATGTTTCAATTGTCAGTCCTTATAGACAATTTTATTTGTCCTGTGAACTGAAAAAAAACAGATTATCAAACAAATATTTATTATTTGCTAAGGCGTAGGTTGGAAAGGTCGTTTGCAATAGCCTCAAACGCACCTTCGAGCTCGGAAGCTGATGGTGCATGAAAATATTTTCCACTGTCTGTGGCGCACCCTCTGTATAGATTTTGTAAAGTGGAACTGGTTGCGCCACTGCCAAAAGTAATAGTGTAAACGGTAATGCCCGCCCCTTTCATACCAGCGCAAACAAATGCCAGACGTTGATTTATGGCAGTAGTCGAAGCTGTGCGGGTCGTGGCACCTTCAAGACGTCCTTCATCCCGGCGACCATAACCGGAATAATCCCCAATGTAATAAGTACCTATATCCGGTCCGTTGGTAGCATTGAAGGCGTTCGGGCCATCACGTTCATCATCACCGTCCCAACTGCTTGTTGAACAACCACTGGGACAGGTGCCATCACCATCATCATCAAAAGAATCTCTATTATCGTTAGACCTGTTGCGGTCATCATAATAGGCACTTCTGCCTCTGGAGTTAATGATCCAGTTTTCTCCGTCTGTCATAAGAATGGCTGCTTTAACCATCAATTCATCGTCATAAGCAATATCATTAAAAAATGGTGATCCGGTATGAAGCATACGCCAGCCCCAGATCATGCCCAGATTAGCAATAGTACCGCCACGGTTATAGGAATAATAAAGTCCGTCGATATAATTTGTCAGTGTAGCTTTATTATTACTGAAATCCAGCACGGGTGCCGGGCAATTTATATTAGGCCCGGCATCACTTGATCCTTCCCCGGAACCACCGGGTAGTTGATAATCGGGCGCCGGCCAATTTTCGCCATTGGGGCCTTTTAGATCGCAAAGACTATAGAAATGATTGTCGTAATGTGGGCGCCATAGAAAAGGAACCCAGTCTACACCATTATGCTCAACCTGCACATCAAATGCATTCGTATCAAGGGCAGCATTGGTTGCGCGGGCCTCAACACATCCATTCCATTTCAGCAAATCATTGGAATCATAAGTATAGCTGGCTGGAACACCAGTCATATCCAGAAAACTATTATCAAGTAGCCCCCCAATATTAACGGTAGTAACATAAGGTACAATTGCTATCTCCAACTTATCAGAGGTTGCTTCACTACCAAACAAAGAATTAACAAGGGTAGTTGAAGCTGCTTTAAGTGCTGCCATTCTGGTATCACTGCCTGCGGAACTTCTCATTGAACCCGTTGAATCCAGAACCATGACAAGCTGCAAGCCAGTGGTCTTGCTTGTGGCTTCAGTGGATACCTCAATTGGAATAGTATCAAACCCGAAAACAGCCATGAATGTAGCGGGGATCGTTCCGGAAGCAGTAACTGTCAAGGTCTTTTGTATAGCGTCGATTTCGGAAATGACCAATTCTCCGATGGTTCCCCCCATATAATCTGACTGAAAATTACTACTAAAAAATGCTTGAATTTCCTCATTTCTTGCGGTCGAGTGAAAAGCTTTTCCGCCTGCAAGCGCAGCGGCATCCAAGGCTCCGGATAATTGTGATCGATACAGATATGCCCTTGACATATCAACGCCAATTCCCAGAATTCCTATTAGTGGAATCAACATGAATATTGTTTTTATCAGGATAGTGCCTTTTTGGTTCCTGATAATTCTGATGATAAGATTTGCTATTTTTTGTAACAAAAATAATCTCAATTTGAGCTCCGATATTAACTTGAAGAATTAAAAATTTATTTTGCATTTTACTCGGTAGAATTCAAAAAAATATTAAGAAATCAATCAACAAATAATAAAATTTAACTAAAACTACAATGCCTTGGAAAGTATTCTTAAAGCTTTTAGGGATATTTCTATATGTTAGAAAAATAGGATTATTAGCTAACAGGTTCAAACTCATGCTGAATAAGGCCACACTTATTTTACGAAAAACAATGAAGACATTATTCCATCGGGAAGAAGGGGTAACAGCGGTTGAATATGCCATAGTTCTTCCGCTTTTCATGTCCTTGGCTATTGGTGGATTTGAAATCGGGCGAATCTATATGGTCAATGCTTCACTGGAAGGTGCCATTACAGAAGCGACACGTACGGCAATGACCGGCAACGTGCCAGATAGTTACAGTGATCGCTCTGATTATATAAAGGATATTGTCCTTTCAAATCTGGACGACGTGGGCGTTGCCTCTGGTATCACAATATCCATGAAAACTTATGAATCATTTGCAAATATTGGCGAGCCGGAACCTTTTGTCGATGAAAATGGCAATATGCAATATGATACTGGTGAATGTTTTTCTGATATTAATAATAACGAGGGCTGGGATGATGATATGGGATCTTCAGGCTCTGGCGGAGAAGAAAATATTGTGGTTATGAAGGTTGATATAATTCTTCCCTACATGACAGGATTTATGACAGCCATGATGGGTGGAAAATCCGCAACAAGTGTCTCAGCCTCGACGGCAATAAGAAACGAACCTTTTGGGGGTTCTGCCTGGGAAGCAGGCACCAATGTTATCTGCACATAAAGTCAGGGAAAGTAGTGTTCTTGGATGAGTATGAAACTATTCAGATTATTAAAAAACTGCCGTAAAGGTGTTGCCGCCATTGAAATGGCCTTTGTGGCACCGGTATTAATTATGATGATTCTCGCCAGCGCAGATATAGTTTCGTACTTGATTGCCAACCAGAAAATATCCAGAGCAGCCTATACCATTTCAAATCTGATCACACAGATGGATGAAGGATTAACGGAATCCCAGCTTTCAGATATGATGTTATCTCTAGGCGAAGTCAGTAAACCGTTAAACCTGTCTACAAGTGGTAAAGCAACTGTTACCGCAATAATTGGCGTGGGAACCGATGGTTCACCGCCTGACAGTTATAGGGTTGCCTGGCAGAGGTGTTTCGGTGCTATAGACAGCATCAATGACTTCGGTGGTGAGGGTGCTGTCGTTGCTGCATCTGAAATTCCGGACAATATGATAGTACTGACATCCCAAATTTTGGTTGTGACGGAGGTAGTCTATAATTTTACCCCGCTGGTCGGCTTTATAGCTATCAATAACCAGATAGAATACTTATCTTATTTCAGGCCACGCCGGGGTTCTATTGAGACAATTGTCAATGATGGTCAAACAACTTCTACCTGCTGATATTATGGACGACCCCAACTCTAGAATATGACTCACATTTTTTTATGTTTTTTTACCCCAACCACCCTGCTCGGTTTGCTGCCAATAGGTTAGCCCATGACCTGCATCCTGGTATTTCTTCCAGCGAACTCTCGCAGCAGTGACAGCTTCCTGGTCAGCACCGTCGAACATCTCAAGGCAGCGGTCATATTTGTCCAGTTCAGTGGATTCCATACCGTCCACCAACACCAGAACTGTCGCTCCGGCAGGGTTTTCATCCTCTGTGGTCAGATATATGGGCTGTTGCTCGGCAAATTTACCCTTCACCGTGCCGTGGGGCAGAAAACTGTTTTTGGAAAATGCCCAAAGAGCTTCGTCCAGTTCTCGCATATGATTCTCTGTACCAACCCTGATGACGGCCTTCATGTTCGCGCCATGAACCTTTTCAAGCAGCTTGGGCAATGCGCTGGTCAAAGGTTGATGCAACAGGTGATAAAAACTGATGTCTGTCATTTTAGCTTTCTTTTTCGTTGATGGGGGATAACTCCCCGCACCGTGAGTGCTCCCCTCCTCGCACAAGCTCGGGTGGCCAGTCGGCCTTGCCTCACCCTTACAGGTTCGGTTACTGAGTCCTTTATGATCTTGTCTTAGTACTTTTACTAACTAATCCTCGTAATTGTTACGCACCAGTTGATCCAGCAGGCGTACGCCATATCCGGTAGCACCGCCTGCAGCGACGTCTGAAGCTTCTGTTCTCCATGCGGTTCCGGCAATATCAATATGAACCCAGGGTACATCATTGACATAGCGCTGCAGAAATTGTGCGGCGGTGATGCTTCCGGCATATTTGCCACCAATATTCTTCATATCGGCAATCTTGGAATCAACCATCTTGTCAAAGCCCTTGCTGAGCGGCATCCGCCAGACAAGTTCATCAACTTCTTTTCCTGCCTTGATCAGATTTTCACATAATTCATCATTATTGGAAAATATTCCGGCATATTCCTGCCCCAATGCAATCATCATGGCTCCGGTCAGGGTAGCCAGGTCAATCATGAATTTGGGCTTGAAGCGATCCTGTGTGTACCAGAGAGCGTCTGCAAGTACGAGACGCCCTTCAGCGTCAGTATTGATCACTTCAATTGTCTGGCCAGACATACTGGTGACCACATCACCGGGACGTTGGGCTGTACTGGAGGGCATATTTTCCACCAAACCGACAATACCGATAGCATTGACCTTGGCATTACGTCCCGCCAATGCCTTCATGGCACCAACAACCGCAGCAGAGCCACCCATGTCAAACTTCATATCTTCCATTCCCGCACCCGGTTTCAGGGAAATACCGCCAGTGTCAAAAGTAACCCCCTTGCCGACAAAGGCTATAGGTTGTTCATCCTCTTTTTCAGAGCCATTCCAGTGCATGATAACCATTAGAGATTCACAGGCACTGCCCTGCCCGACCCCAAGCAAGGCCCCCATGCCCAATTCTTCCATTTCATCTTCGGTGAGGACTTCCACATCTAGGCCAAGTTCAGATAATTCCTTGATTTTTTCAGCGTAACTCTCCGGATAAATAACATTTCCCGGTTCCGACACCAGATTACGGGCAAACTGAACGCCATCCGAGATACGGTCCAGTTCTGCAAAAAGTTTCTGAGCATTTGAAAGTACAGAGGTCATGATTTGAACACCAATAACGGATGGTTTTTTCTCGTCCTGCTCTTTGGTGAAATATTTGTCAAAACGATAACGCCGCAGGCAAATACCATAGCCCAGATGAGCCGCGAATTCAGCCCCGGAAATATTAGCTTCTTTTGGAACGTCCGCTGCAATAGAAATGCTTTTATCACCAGAAGAAATCAGCTTGGTCATTATTTTGCCGCCAATTTTCTGCACTTTAACTTCATCAAGCGCGGCCTCATCCCCAAGGCCGATAACAAGCACACGATTGATTTCCAGCCCCACCGGGGCAACAATTTCAATGATCTGGCCGTACTTCCCGTCAAAATGTCCAACTTCCATGGCGCGTCTGACAAGTCCATCGCATGTTTTGTCTATTTTTGTCGCTGTGGCCGATAATTCCCGGTCAGTGTAAACAAATACGACATGTGCATCACAAGTGGGAAGGGTGTTTTTGATAAATTTAATATTCATTATTGCCTCAATTATGTCCAAGTATCTCTATAGTGACTGATACTGCTGCATGAGTCATTGTGCAAGTGTAAAATTCTGCTGAGTCATTGACTATTTTACTTCAATGAGGAATTAAGGGTAGGCAACAAAAGAAAAGTATGCAAGTAACGCTATATGGGAAGAAAAAAAGTCCTCGCCAGCCTGTTATCAGGAACTTTGTTATCCATGTCTTCATTGGATGCTCTGCCCTATGAGAGCAAATTGCTCAATACTGAATTACCAAATCTGAAAAAAGACATTAATTTTTCAGCAAATCAAATTGAATATGACAGTGTCAATGGTCTGATTATTTCCACTGGTGATGTCACTTTATACCAGGACAACACTGTCCTTAAAGCAGACAAAGTCATCTTTGATCGAAATAGTCAAAAAGTGACTGCTACTGGCAACATCAGCCTTCGTGATGGTAGTGGCAATATCATGTTTCTGGAAGAAACGGTTCTGACTGACGGCCTCAGGGACGGTTTCATTCGCAATGTGAGAATTTTATTTTCTGACGACGGGCATATGGTGGCACAGGAGGGTGTGCGTTCTGGCGGCGAGACCACATTCACAAAAGCCGCCTATTCGCCCTGCAAGACCTGTAATGAGGCCGGGAAGAGAAAGCCTTTATGGCAAATCCGCGCGGATGCCATCACCCATGATGAAAAAGATAAAGTCATCAGATATAAAAATGTCCTGCTGGAAGTCGCTGGCGTACCTATATTTTATACACCCTATTTTTCTCACCCGGACCCTTCTGTTCATGCTGCATCCGGTTTTTTAACTCCAGAATTCTCCACCTCATCAGAACTTGGAGTTAATGTAACCATACCCTATTATTTTAATCTGGCTCCACACCAAGACATCACGCTTGAACCTTTGATTACCTCGAAGGAAGGTATTGTGATGGCCGGCACCTATCGTCAGCATACCGGAAATGGTCAATTTTTTGTCAAAGGGTCCGTAACCAATGCTGTTGACCGGGATGTTAACCAGATTGATACCGGTGGCCGCGAGGTCCGTGGCCATATTTCTTCCGGCGGAAATTTTAATCTTGATAGTCTGAAACTGGTTGGGGACAGGTGGCAATGGGATTATGCCCTGCGCTGGGTCAGCGATGACACTTACCTAAGGCGGTATTATCAGGATCGCTCAGACGTTTTGGCAAGCCACGCAAAAATTGAAAATTTCACAAACCGGAGCTATTTTACAGCTGGAGTATATGGGTTTCAGGGACTTGATGAAGAGGATAACAGTGAAACTACCGGACATGCATTACCCGCCTTCGACCTGAATATTGCCTCTACACCCGGCAAATGGGGTAACCAGTTTACCATTGATGCCAGCGGTGTCGCCATTGTGCGCACGGGGGGACTGAATTCTCAGCGTATGAGCCTTCAAGGTGCTTGGAAACTCCCGCTAAAAACCGGCCTTGGTGATTTTTATACGTTCACTGCAAGTATTCGCGGCGACGTCTTTCACAATAGCTCCGCTGAGAAACAGGACCAGCCCATTCATGGCGGCGAAAATGGTACTTTTAGCCGAATATTACCTAAATTTGCCATCGACTGGAAAATGCCATTCATCAAGAATGGGGCCTCATCACAACAAATCCTGGAGCCGTTGGTTTCAATCATTATCGCGCCAAATAATAAAAATATAAATGCTATAGTCAATGAGGACAGCCGCAATTTTGAGTTTGATGAAAATAATCTTTTCAGTCATGAACGCTATAATGGCTATGACAAATGGGAATCCGGCAGCCGTGTTAATTATGGCCTGCGTTATTCCCTCTATGCAGGTAAAACAACGATCATCGGCACCTTCGGGCAAAGCTTTCGCCTGCAATCATCAGAAACATTTCCTGTTGGCTCCGGATTTGAAGGAAAATCATCTGATTTTGTAGGACGACTGGACCTGACTTTTGGCGATTATATTGATTATGTCCACCGATTCAGGCTGGACAAAAATACTTTCAGTTTGCGCCGCAATGAAATGATATTGTCGGGTGGCACAAAAAAAGTCAGAGTTTCAGTCCGTTTCCTTGATCTTGACAGAGAATTTACTGATCTCACCAATACAGAACTTGTCAACAGTAAAGAGATTGGCACCGGATTTAAGTATCTTGTTACAGATCGCTGGACTCTTCATGGAAGCTGGGTCCATGATTTACTTAAAAATGACACAATTTCCTATGATGCTGGCATCAAATTCAAGAATGAATGTCTGGAATTTGGTCTGGGCTTTGAAAGGCGATTGACATCGGACCGGGATATAACCCCGTCAAGCACATTCCACCTGAGATTAGTGCTAAAACATCTGGGATAATTTGCCCTTTGATTTTTCAGATATTTATCAGTATATTTTTCAGCCATTTACAAGTATAGATGTATCGTAAAAATTCAGGGCAGGACCAAGATTAGGTATGTATAAAATGAATCGTAAAATTGTCGCAGGAACAATAAAAGTATGTTTGGTAAGTATCTTGAGCAGTTTCTTGCTATTTCCTCTTGGTGGAATTGCCCAGCAACCGGGAAACGAACAGGAACTACGTGATGTTCAGCAGATTGTTGCTGTAGTCAATGACAGCCCGATCTCTCTCTATGATCTGAAACAAAGAGTGCTCTTGTTCATGATGTCATCAGGCCAGCGTCAGTTTTCCCAACAGGAACAGCAATATTTAAACCAGCAGGCTCTGCAAAGTCTGGTCGATGACAAATTAAAAACTCAGGAGGCTGGGGAATATAAAACTGTCATCAGCAAAAACGACCAGGAACAATCCTTTGCATCCTATGCCCAACAAATGAGAGTGACCCCTACACAACTGGAACAACAGCTGGCTCAGGTAGGTATCCGCAAGGAATCCATGCTGCAGCAGATCGAGGCCAGTTTGGCATGGGAACAGGTTGTTGGTGGACTTTTAATGCCACAGGTCAGCATAAGTGATGAGGAAATCTATGCTATTCTGGAGCGAATGGAAACTAATAAAGGTCAGGAAGAATATCATGCGTTGGAAATCTTCCTGCTGGTTTCTGAAAATGACAAGCGCGAAGAAAGCAGAATTGCGGCTCAGCGCATTGTTGAGCAGTTAAAAAAGAAAGCTTCCTTTCAGGTGATGGCCCGCCAGTTCTCCCAATCAACCACTTCAGCTGTGGGCGGTGATCTGGGATGGTTGATGAAATCTCAACTCAGTCTGGAGATTGTCTCGGCTCTTGAATCAATGGAAACAGGTCAGATTTCAGACCCCATCGAAACCGAAGACGGATTTTATATCATTCAACTGGCTGGAAAGAGACAAATTCTGACCCCAAGTGAAACCGATGCCCGTGTAGACTTGCAACATTTATTCTTTGAAGTATCTGAAAAGGCCCAGAGCGACGAATTGGATGCGCTGGAAAAAATTGTCACCAGTGCAGCAGAAAAAATCGAAAATTGTGAGAACCTTGAAGAGCAGGGCAAAGAGCTTGGCGCAAAAGAAACCGGCAGCCTCGGAAATCTCGCCATATCAGAACTGCCAAGGAGCCTGCACAGAACAATCCTTGACCTTGAAATTGGCCATGCTACCAACCCAATTAGGGAACCAAACGGCTACCGGGTCTTTGTTGTCTGCGACCGTAAAGACCCTGAAATTCGACTTCCAGACTATGACAGTGTTGAGGGCAACCTTTCCCAGCAACGGGTGGGTCTGATCGCCAGACGCCATCTCAGGGACCTTCGGCGTGATGCCATTATCGACTATAAATAATTCAGACCAACTCCCCTTTGCCATATCCATTGGCGAACCATCTGGTATTGGCCCGGAAATCATCCTCAAAAGCTGGTCTGAGAGGATAAAGCAGAAATTACCGATTTTTTTTGTTGTTGGCAGTGAGCAGATAATGAGGGAAACCGCTCTGAAACTGGGATTGGATATTCCTCTGTGTGCCGTCTCAACTCATACAGAAGTCAATGCTATTTTTCAGAAAGCTTTACCGGTTCTGGATATTGGACATGACGCTGATTTTGAATTTGGCAATCCGTCCACGAGATCAGCTCCCATTACACTTGGTGCCATTGAAAAATCCGTTGAGATGATTTTTGAAGGCAAAGCTGCCGGGCTGATCACTGCTCCGATACAAAAATCATTTCTTTATCAGTCTGGTTTCAACTCCCCGGGACATACGGAATATCTTGCTGTGCTTTGCGAGAAGAAAACTTCTATCCCTGAAATGCCGTTAATGATGCTGGTCTCAAATGGATTTCGTGTCGTACCACTGACCATACATATCAGGCTCGCACAAGTTGCTGAGTCAATCACTCAGGAGCTTATCCAAAAAACATGTGAAAAATTGCATCAGGCCATGATACAGGATTTTGGCCTGAATAATCCCCGAATCGCCGTTGCTGGATTAAACCCCCATGCTGGTGAAGATGGTACCATGGGAAAAGAAGAACAGCTTGTCATCCGCCCGGCCCTTGACCGACTGCGGGATCAGGGCATGAATATATCAGGCCCCCTTCCCGCCGACACCATGTTTCATGAAGCGGCGCGGACCAAATATGATGCAGCCCTTTGCATGTATCATGATCAGGCCTTGATTCCTGTCAAAACCCTGGATTTTTACGGCGGCGTCAATGTGACGCTTGGCTTGCCCATTGTTCGTACTTCGCCGGATCATGGAACAGCATTGGATATTGCGGGGCAAAATCTGGCCAACCCCAACAGTATGATCAACGCTCTGAAACTGGCGCAAAAAATATATATAAACAGAGTATCAGGCCATGTATGAGGACGGCCTGCCACCGCTGCGGGATGTCATAAGCCGTTATGAACTAAATGCCCGAAAATCATTGGGCCAGAATTTTTTAACCGATCTCAATCTTACCGGAAAAATAGCCCGTTCAGCCAATGGGTTGGGTGGTAGCAGCCTGAAAGATTCAATCATTTATGAAGTCGGTCCCGGCCCCGGTGCTCTGACCCGCGCCCTTTTGATGAACGGTGCTCATAAAGTCTTTGCGGTGGAAATGGACCCGCGCTGTATTGAAGCATTGGCGCAGGTAAAGAAAACCTATCCGGGCAGACTGGACGTCATCCAAGGTGATGCCCTGAAAATAGATGAGCAGAAATTAATTGGTGATACTGGTGGCCGTCCTGTTAAAATCATTGCCAACCTGCCCTATAATGTGGGCACCGCATTGCTGGTGAAATGGCTGACCCTGAAAGAATGGCTGCCGTGGTACAGCTCGCTCACCCTGATGTTCCAGAAAGAGGTTGGCATGCGCATCATTGCCGAACCACGTACCAAAGCTTATGGCCGCCTGTCCGTGCTTGGGCAATATCGGTCTGAAGCTAAAATCATGTTTGATGTTCCGGCCCGCGCCTTTATACCCGCGCCCAAGGTCACATCCTGTATTGTTTCGCTCACCCCGCGAGAAGAACGACCGGACATACCTAAACAGGAAATATTGGAAAAAGTTGTTTCTGCCGCCTTTAACCAGCGGCGTAAAATGCTACGCACCAGTCTTAAAGCTCTGGGCCAAGACCCATTGCCCTGTCTTGAAGCCGCCAATATAGAACAAACCAGTCGGGCCGAGGAATTAACAGTGGCGGATTTTTGCCGTCTTGCAAAATCCTATGAGTGAAAGTGACTTATTCTTCGCCAATAATTTCATGAACAAAGGGCACAAGTCCGGTCTGGCGTACCCTTTTTAGCCGTTCGGCCTGCAATATGGAAAAGAGCTGTTGTTCAGATTTTTCCAGTTCATCATTGACGATAATATAGTCATATTCTGCCCAATGGCTGATTTCCTCACTCGCCTTGGACATGCGCCTTGCAACTACTGCAGCACTGTCCTGCGCCCTTTCTTTCAGACGGCGTTCCAGTTCTTGGCTGCTGGGTGGCAAAATAAATACCCGCACCAGATCTTTGGCTGCTTTTTGAGTAAGCTGCTGAGTACCCTGCCAGTCAATATCAAAAAGTACGTCTCGACCCGCTTGTATGGCCTTTACCACCGGAGCTGCAGGCGTGCCGTAATAGTTATCAAACACCTTGGCATGTTCCAGAAAACCGTCCTGTTGCACAAGATTTTCAAATTCCGCTGTAGAGACAAAGTTATAATCCACTCCGTCTATCTCTCCCGGTCTAGGCGTCCTTGTAGTCATGGAAACAGACAAGGCAATATTATCATCCTTTTCCAGTAACAGGCGTGACAGGGTTGATTTGCCGGCCCCTGATGGGGAGGACAGCACCAGCAACATTCCCCGACGTGTAATATTCTCGGTCATTTTTTCTCTACTCAATATTCTGAACCTGCTCACGGAACTGATCAATGGTGGTTTTTAAGGACAAGCCAATATCTGTCAGGCGTATATCAGCGGCCTTGCTGCACAGGGTATTGGCTTCCCGGTTGAATTCCTGGGTCAAAAAATCCAGCTTGCGGCCAATCTGGCCATTGGTATTGATATGCGCTCTGGCGGCCTCAATATGGGCATATAAACGATCAATTTCTTCCCTTATATCCGCTTTGGTAGCCAGAAGCACTACCTCTTGGGCTATACGGTCCGGGTCAATACCACTAGTGTCATCCAAAAGTGCTGTTACCTTGTCCATATAACGTTTCTTGATCAGGTCCGGCAGTCCCTGTGCCAGTTTATCTGCCTGTTTAACCAGCCGTTTAATCTCATCCACAAGACCAGTGATGACTTCCTGCATAGCAGCCCCTTCGGTATCGCGGGAGGCTCTGAAAGCCGCTATTGTTTCTGCAAAAGACGTCATTAAGGCATGATCACGGGCTTTGATGGTCGCGTCGTCTTCTTCGGCTTCCACATACTGAATCACATCTCTAACCGCCATCAGCGCATCAAGTCCCGGCTGAGGCAGATGATTTTTCATGGCGGTGGTGGTGGCAACTTCGACCAGCGTATCCAGCATATCCTGATTTACTTTGAAGGCTGAACTGTCTGTATCCCGGCTCATTTGAAGGTTTATATTCACCGATCCTCTGGCAATATTATCCTTCAGGGCTTTGCGGGCCATCTGTTCAACCGCATCAAGCCCCTGAGGTGTGCGACAGCGCACATCAAGGTTGCGGCCATTGACGCTTTTAATCTCCCATGTCCAGTGATAATCTTGCCAACTGCCCGCTATACGGGCAAATCCGGTCATACTCGATAATGTCATAGTGTAATATTTTTCATATGTTATGGTTTCAGTCGATATGAACAAGCTATAGCAGGAATAACCACAGATGAAAAATCCAAAATCCATTCTTATTACCGGCGGCAGCAGTGGGCTGGGCGCCGCCCTTGCCAAAGAATATGCGACAAAAAGTATCACACTTTTTCTTTCCGGGCGTAACGAAGAACGGCTTGAGGACGTTAAGAAAAGCTGTCAAGCCCTTGGTTCTGAAGTCTATATTGGCCTTGTAGATACCAGCAATGAAGATACCATGTCCAACTGGATCAGAGAATGTGATGCCATCGCGCCACTGGATCTGGTGGTTGCCAATGCGGGCATTGGAACTGGTTTCACAATCGATATGGATTTGGCAGACCACACAAAGAAAATTTTTGATATTAATGTTGGTGGCGTATTTAATACAGTACATCCGGCCATTGGCCTGATGCAAAGCAGGGGTCATGGCCAGATTGCCATTATATCCTCTCTGGCGGGTTATCACGGCCTGCCCTCGTCCCCAGCCTATTCAACCAGCAAAGCCTGTGTCAAAGCCTACGGCGAAGCCTTGCGCGGCCTTTATGCCCGACATGGCATCGAAGTTAATGTGGTCTGCCCCGGTTTTGTCAAAAGTGCCATGACCGCCAGCAATAAATTTCCCATGCCTTTTCTGATGGAAACCGACAAGGCAATCAAGGCTTTGCGCCGGGGACTGGAAAAAAATCAGGCCCGCATCACTTTCCCGTGGCAATTAAGCCTCATATTTGGGGCCATGGTACGCTTCCTGCCCGAATGGCTGTTTGATCGGATATTCAGTGTGATGCCGGCGAAGAACTAATTTTCAAGTTTTTTCAATTTCTCAATTCTGCGCCATTTTTTAACGTTTTTCAGGTGTTCCGGCAAATTATCAGCAAAAGCATGACCGCCAGTACCATCGGCAACAAAATAAAGATCATTTGTCTCTAGCGGGTGCAATACCGCTTCTATGGATGCCCGGCCCGGATGGGCAATGGCGGTTGGGGGCAGTCCCCTGATTTTATAAGTGTTATAAGGATTATCTGACTTCAGATCCGATTTCCGTATGGGGCGGTCAATATATCCTTTTCTATCAAGGCCATAAATCACAGTCGGATCAGTTTGCAAGCGAATATTCTTGCGCAGGCGGTTTATGAACACCCCGGCGATATGGGCGCGTTCCTCTGCTGTTGCAGTTTCTTTTTCGACAATAGAAGCCAATATCACGGCATCTTCTGTGGATAGAAACGGCAATCCTTCTGCCCTTTCCGGCCATAATATATCCAGCAAATCCAGTTGCCGAACTTGCATCATGCGGATCAGGTCATGGCGAACAGTATTTTTAGTATATTGGTAAGTATCTGGCAGGATCGAGCCTTCCCTAGGCAGCTCGGTTATGGGATCGTTCAGATTATCCAGCCCATTGAGATAGTCTGCGATCTGCCAGCTGGTCCAGCCTTCGATGATGGTCAGACGATGTTGGATGACATTGCCACTGGACAGAATCATCATAATATCAAACATACTGGCACCAGCGGGAATAGCAAATTCTCCGGCCTGTAAGTTCCGCTCAAAACCCGACAGTTTGACCCCCAGCTTGAATATATCCTGTTCGGTAATATAGCCCTGCTGTTCCAGCTCCCAGGCTGTGCGGATGACACCCTGCCCCTTTGGCAAATAATAGGCAGTTTCCTGATTCTTTGGGCCATCTTCATTAAATTTACGGTAGCCCAGATAAAAAAACAGCGCCGCAAATACGACGCTGCCCAATATTAACAGAATGATATATTTTCTTATGCCGGTCATAAGACCGTTTATACTGCCTTGAATATCACGGAAGCATTAGTGCCGCCAAAGCCGAAACTATTGGAAAGCACAGCTTTGATGCCAGTCTTACGCTGAGCTTCGTGAGGCACAAGATTAATGCCTTCAATACCTTCAGATGGATTATCCAGATTAAGCGTTGGTGGCAATTCACCTCTGTTCATGGCCATTATACTAAAGACTGCTTCGGTGCTGCCCGCCGCTCCCAGCAAATGCCCGATGGATGATTTTGTCGATGACATGGCAGTCTTTGCAGCCGCATCACCAAATAGCCTTTTCACAGCAGAAAATTCAATCTCATCTCCCAGCGGCGTTGAAGTACCGTGGGCATTGACATAACCAATATCATCAGGTGTCAGACCGGAACGCTTGAAAGCTGCCTGCATGGCACGGTAGCCCCCGCTGCCATCCGGGGCCGGAGCCGTTACATGATAAGCATCGCCAGACAAGCCATACCCGACTACCTCGGCGTAAATATCAGCACCACGTTTTCTGGCATGGTCATATTCTTCCAGAATTACCATACCAGCACCTTCGCCAATGACAAAACCATCCCGGTCCCGGTCATAAGGCCGCGAGGCTTTCTCCGGTGTATCATTGAAATGTGTGCTAAGAGCTTTAGCCTGAGCGAATCCGGCAACTCCCATCTCACAAATAGCGGCTTCACCGCCACCAGCGACCATGACATCCGCATCATCCATAGCAATTAACCGCGCGGCATCACCAATGGCATGGGTGCCTGTGGCACAGGCGGTTACAACCGAATGATTTGGCCCCTTCAGACCATTTCGGATCGAAACATTTCCCGAAATCAGGTTGATCAGACAGCGGGGAATGAAAAACGGGCTGACCCGCCGAACGCCGCGTTCATTCATATTGATGGATTCCTTCTGAATTCCCGGAAGCCCGCCAATACCAGAACCGGTTAAAATCCCGGACCGCCATTGATCTTCATCACTTGTCGGTTTCCAGCCAGAATCTTCCAAAGCCATTTCAGCAGCTGCAATGCCGTAGAGGATAAAATCATCAATGCGGCGGCGTTCTTTGGCACTCATCCAGTCATCAGCATTGAATGTGCCGTCACTACCATCGCCTAAGGGCACTTCACAAGCAACCAGTGATGAAAGCCCCTGCGGGTCAAATCGCGTGATAGGTCCGGCCCCTGATTGTCCAGCAATAAGACGTTTCCAGGTTTCTTCCAATCCCGATGCAAGCGGGGTAACAAGCCCCATTCCAGTAACTACCACTCGTCTCATCATGTATCTCTCTTTTTATGCTTTTTACTTTAAGCAGAATAGCTCAATAATAACAAGACCGCGAACCCTATATCTTTATTTTATAAAAGACATAGTATTTCGCGGTCATTATTATTTTGCATACCACCAATATCAGGCAACATAATATGCTGATTTAAGCGTTCGCGCTGATAAAGTCGATAGCATCCTTGACGGTCAGGATTTTTTCAGCAGCATCGTCAGGAATTTCACAACCAAATTCTTCTTCAAATGCCATTACGAGCTCAACTGTGTCCAGACTATCCGCGCCCAAATCATCAATAAAGCTTGAACTATCGGTAACCTTGTCATCTTCAACACCCAGATGTTCAACAACAATTTTTTTTACACGTTCAGCTACGTCACTCATATTTTCTATCCCTTGTTTGGGGGGCTAATCAAGCCCGGGGTTTGATAATCACAGAACCAGTAATTAATACTCTATTTTCCTTTTACAAGCAAAAACAATAAAAAACTGAATTCAAAAAATTAAATAATGACCTTTAAAACTTTCGAGCCATCCATTCACCGGAGGCTTCCTAGCACATTAAGTCCGCTGTTGCCAAGAATAAATATACTATAATATTTAGATCATGGCCATTCCACCATTAATATGGAGTGTTTGCCCCGTAACATAGGCCGCTTCATCACTGGCAAGATATAACACACCTGCGGCTATTTCATCGCCAACACCCAGTCTTTTCATGGGGACATTGGTCAAAAGATTGTTTTTCTGATCATCGGTCAAGACATCAGTCATCGGGCTTTCGATAAAACCGGGCGCAATACAATTCACTGTAATATTGCGGGATGCCAGCTCCTGTGCCAGACTTTTGGTCATGCCAATCATACCGGCCTTGGATGCCGCATAATTGGCCTGCCCCGGATTTCCCGTAACCCCGACAATTGAGGTTATATTGATCATGCGGCCCCATCTGCGCTTCATCATGCCGCGCATCAGACCTTGTGATAATTTGAAGGCTGCTTTGAGATTAACCTGCATCACATCGTCCCACTCAGCATCCTTCAGACGCATGGCGATGTTATCACGGGTAATCCCCGCATTATTAACAAGAATATCCACCTGTCCCATGGCTTCCTCCGCTGCCTTGGGCAGAGCCGCAACCGATTCAGGGTCTGACAGATTAGCCGGAACCACAAAAGCACCGTCACCCAACTCTGCTGCCAATTGCTCCAACGGCTCCTGCCTGGTGCCAGAAAGGGCTACTTTAGCACCACTGCCATGTAAAGCGCGAGCGATGGCACTTCCAAGACCACCAGAAGCCCCGGTTACCAATGCGCATTTCCCAGCTAAATCAAACATTCTCTTCTCCCGCATTTGCAAAGCTTTCAATATCTGACGGGCTTTGCAGGGAAATTCCCTTCATGTCACGACAAATTCGCCGCGTCATGCCAGTCAGCACCTTACCCGCCCCGGCTTCAATCACTTGGGTCACACCAAGTTCATTCATTTTAAGGATAGTCTCGCGCCAGCGAACCCTTCCGGTTACCTGCTCAACCAGATATTTTCTTATCATCTCTGGGTCTTTTTCTGGCGATGCGGTTACATTGGCTATAATCGGTATTTTTGGCGGAGAAATTATTGTATCTGAAAGTGCCGCCGCCATTTCATCTGCCGCTGGCTGCATCAGCGAACAATGGAAAGGTGCACTAACTGGCAGTAACATGCCTCTTTTAGCTCCGCGGGTTTTAGCTATTTCAATGGCTCTTTCCACGGCGGACTTGTGGCCGCTGATGACCACCTGTCCATCGGCATTATCATTGGCTGCTGTGCAAACCTGATCCTGAGCGGCCACATCAGCAACTTCCTGCGCCACATCAAAATTCAGGCCAAGCAATGCCGCCATGGCGCCAATACCCACCGGAACTGCCCTCTGCATGGCTTGCCCGCGCAGTCTCAACAGTAGTGCCGTATCAGAAATACTTAACGCTTCAGATGCGGCCAGAGCAGAATATTCCCCCAATGAATGTCCCGCTACATAGGAGGCTGTATTAACAAGCTTAACATCAAAGTCCTTTTCAAGAACTTTTATCACCGCAAGGCTGACCGCCATCAGGGCGGGCTGTGCATTCTGGGTCAGGGTCAGCTCCTCCTGCGGTCCTTCAAACATCAGGCCGGACAGGTTTTGCCCCAGAGCATCATTTATTTCTTCAAAAACCTGTGCCGCTACAGGCATATTTCCAGCTAGCTCCTTACCCATCCCGACGGTCTGGCTACCCTGTCCAGGGAAAACAAATGCGCTGCTCATTATTTGTGAAATCCTTTTGATGTTTCTTTCAAGTTAGTCATAGCAATTAGGCCCTTATAAGTCGACCTTTGAGAGGGTTTTTTTGCGAAAATAGCAGAACAGAGAAAAAAAATCTGAAAAAGCCCCCGCCAC
Source organism: Emcibacter sp. (assembly GCA_021774875.1). GTDB lineage: Bacteria > Pseudomonadota > Alphaproteobacteria > Sphingomonadales > Emcibacteraceae > Paremcibacter. Next base: position 38,416 of record JAJFIP010000032.1, on the reverse strand, counting down.
CCCTTGTCTTTACTGGCCTTTCATGTATATTGCGGCGCTTCAAGGCCTTCTTACAAAGGATGCCTCGGTTTACTGTGTCGGTTAATGATATAATGTGACGATTTGATATTCGTATTCACCCCGCCCGAAAAACCGTTAAATGAAATTTTTACAAGGAGTAGCCTGCAAATGGCTTTTTATGAACATATATTTATCGCTCGCCAGGATATCCAACCTCAACAGGTTGAAGCGATTAGCAAAGATTTGACTAAAATCGTTGAAGACAATGGCGGCAAAGTAACCAAGACCGAACAATGGGGCCTTCGGTCCCTGGCCTATCGGATCAAAAAATACAAAAAGGGTCACTATGTCCTGTTGAACATTGATGGATCTGCTGATGCAGTTTCTGAGCTGGAACGAAATGAACGCCTGCATGAAGATGTTGTGCGTTTCATGACAATCCGGGTTGAAGAACTGGAAAATGGTGATTCTGTTGTCATGCGCTCAAGAGATCGTGAAGGACGCCCTTCACGTTATGAAAACAGAGACAACCGCCCGAACCGTTTTGAAGATAAAAAAGCAAATTCTGCTAAATCTGGTGACGCCACTTCAGTAAAATCTGAAGCCGTCCCGACAGAATAAGGAGATCATCACATGGCTGAACAACGTTCCGAGGGCGGTAATACAAGACGCCCCTTTTTCAGACGCCGCAAAAGCTGTCCTTTCTCTGGTGCCAATGCCCAGACAATAGATTATAAAGATGTGCGTATGCTGGGCAAATTCATTTCCGAGCGTGGCAAGATTGTCCCCAGCCGCATCACTGCCGTTTCAACCAAGAAACAACGTGAACTGGCCAAGGCTATCAAACGCGCCCGTAATCTGGCACTTCTGCCATACATCGTTCAATAGGGAGAATGAATCATGGAAATCATACTTCTTGAACAGGTCCGCAAACTGGGTCAGATCGGCGATACCGTAACCGTAAAAGACGGCTATGCCCGTAATTTTCTTCTGCCACAGAAAAAGGCTCTGCGGTCAAACAAGACTAACCGGGCTTATTTTGAAACCCAGCGTGTGGCCATTGAAGCCAGAAACCTTGAAGCCAAAAATGAGGCAGACTCCGTAGCAACCAAACTTGACGGTGTCTCAGCGATTCTTATTCGTCAGGCAGGTGAATCAGGCAATCTATTTGGTTCCGTATCCGCCCGCGATATTGCCACGGCACTGGGCGAGCAAGATCTGAAAATTGACCGCGCCCAGGTTGTTCTGGCTCATGCCATCAAACTTCTTGGCATATATACTGTTCAAATCAAGCTTCATGCGGAAGTTTTTGCAAATATAGAGATCAACGTCGCACGCTCAGCCGAAGAAGCAGAAATGCAGGCTAAGGGTCTTGATGCCAAAACTGCTGAACAAGAATTAGATGTCTCTGTTGAAGATTACTTTGAAAACGAAGAGGATTCAGATGCCGCAATAGCAGCAGACAGCGAAGATGATACAACTGAAGAAGAAGTTGCAGCAGATGTTGCAGCAGATGTTGCAGAGGTTGAGGTTGAGGCTGAAGAAAAAAGCGATTAATTTACGCTTTGCGCTAAAGAATTTAAAAGGGGTTGCTTGATATAGCAGCCCCTTTTTTTCAGTTCTAAGCCAAAGTCATTCCATTTTTTGAAAATGGTAGTGACCGAATACGTTTTCCCGTAGCAGCGAAGATAGCATTAGCAACTGCCGGAGCCAGTGGTGGCAGACCCGGCTCGCCGATACCAGTGGGTGGCTCGGTGCTTTTTACCAAATGCACCTCAATATCCGGTGTTTCTGATAGTTTCAATGCCGGATAATCATGGAAATTACTTTGTTCGACGGCCCCTCCTTTAATGGTGATTTCACCGGCTGCCGCCGCTGTAAGGCCATAGACCACCGCGCTGACAACCTGAGCTTCGACAATAGAAGGGTTTACCACGGTGCCACAATCTACAGCACAGGTAATTTTATGTATTTTCAAGTTGCCATTTTTTTCAATTGAGATTTCCGCCACCTCGGCCACATAACTATTAAAACTCATGACAACAGCTATGCCGTGAAAGTGCCCCTCAGGTAGCTGATTTTTCCATCCAGCCTTTTCCGCCGCAAGCTCCAGCACCCCAAGGTGGCGTTTATCTTCGCCCAATAGACGACGACGGAACTGGTAGGGATCTTCGCCACGGGAATGGGCCAATTCATCAATATAACTTTCCCGGATGAAGCCATTTTGTGAAGCACCCACTGACCGCCACCAGCCCACTGGCACGCCAAGGTCTTTGCGAACATAATCAACATATGTATTGGCAAAGCCATAGGGTATTTCTCGCAGAACTTCAACTGCGGCACCATCAAGTTCACTATCGGGCAAGTTAAGGGCGCGTTGTGAAATAGAAGGTGCTACGAGCCGGCAATCAAAAGCTAAACCATCCCCAGCCTTATCAAAGGCGGCACTCAGGCGGACAACAGATGCCGGACGATAAAAGTCATGGGCGATGTCTTCTTCACGGGACCAGATGAGCTTGACAGGGCGGCCTATGGCTTTTGATGCCAAAATGGCCTGTTCAACAAAATCCACCTCAAAGCGGCGGCCAAAACCACCACCAAGGAAGGTAACATCCACCTTGATTTTTTCCAGTGGTAAACCTGTTATTTTTTCAGCTAATCTGCGTACTTCTCCGGGGGCCTGGGTCGGGGCGATAATATGGCATGAATCCGCTCGAACATCTACGGTACAGGCCATTGGTTCCATACAGGCATGGGCAAGATACGGGACTTCGTAAACAGCCGTTACCGCATTGCTGTCATTAGCTGCAATTGCCTCTTTTGCTTTTCCTTGCTCATGGGCAACAAGCCCTTCTTCGCTCAGTCCTTTATGTAATTCTGCCGAAATTTTTTCGCTGTTCTGTTCGGCATTTGATCCACTATCAAAAACAATATCCAGCGCATCAATAGCCTTATGGGCCTGCCAATAGGAATCGGCAACCACTGCAATGCCTGCGGGAACTGGCACAATGCCCCTTACACCCGGCATTGCCAATGCGGCACCCTCATTATAATTTTTAACCATTCCCCCGAATGTCGGGCTGGTTTTAACCGTGGCAATTAACATACCGGGAAGTTTTACATCAACACCAAAGATGGCTGATCCATCAACTTTCGCTGTCGTATCTTTACGTGATTTGGGATGACCAATGATCTGAAAATCCTCGGCAGATTTTAATTTTGGATTTTCCGGAACTGTTCTTTTGCTCGCGGCTGCCACCAGCGCACCGTAACCAAGCGAGCGGCCACTCATGGGGTGGCTGACTACTGCCTTGTTGGTCACACATTCTGAGGCCGGCACGTTCCAGGTCTCAGCGGCGGCGTCCGTAAGCATTTCGCGTGCAGCTGCCCCGACATTACGCAGGGCCGCATACCATCCGGCTATGGAATAGCTGCCGCCTGTGGCCTGATCATCCCATCCGGTTTTATAATGATAGGCCTTATCCGCTGATGCGGTCTCTGCGGTAACTTTCTCCCAGTCAGCATCAAGTTCATCGGCAAGTATCATAGGCAAAGCAGTGAATACCCCCTGCCCCATTTCAGAGCAAGGCACCTGAATGGTGACGGAATCATCGCTGGCAATACTGATAAAAGCGTTAAATGTTTGCGGTTCCGTATTTTTGCTGAGTGGTCTTTGGTCTTCAGAACATCCTGTGAGACTGATACCTAAAGTCAATGCCCCTGTGGTGGCCACTGCGGACAAGAGAAAACTGCGCCTGTTTAATGTTGAAGTCGCCATTTTAAGCCTCCCCTTTTGTATTAGCCGCAAGATGAATGGCCTTGCGAATACGCGGGTAGGTTCCACAGCGGCATATATTGGTGATAGAGTCGTCAATATCAGCATCGGTGGGATGAGGTTTCTCATCGAGTAAAGCCGCCGTTGCCATAATCATTCCCGACTGACAATAACCACACTGGGGCACATCTTCGGCTACCCAGGCTTTCTGCACAGGATGTGAGCCGTCTGGTGACAGGCCCTCTATTGTTGTGATCGCCGTACCTTGCGCATCACCGGCCTGATAAGAGCAAGATCGCACCGGTTCGCCATCAATATGCACGGTACAGGCCCCACATTCCCCGATCCCACAGCCGAATTTTGTACCGGTAAAGCCAATATGGTCCCTGATAACCCAAAGCAAAGGTGTTTCCGGGTCCACATCAACATCATATTTATTGCCGTTTATCCTCAAAGAAATCATCAATAGTCTCCATTAGAAATTCTTTTCAGTTTATAACAGAAATATTGAATAGGGTAATCACAATTTAATGAGTTGCTGCGTCTTTGCACTTTCATAGGCGGCTAAAATAATTTTTAATGCCTTCAAGCCATCCTCACCAGCAACAGCAGGCTTCCTGTCATTGATGATGCTATCCACAAAAGACTCCATTTGCATGGCAAAATTTCCCGGCATAGGACGCTGTTCCAGTCGGACAGGTTTAACCGTATCTTTAGCAAAATAAATCAACTGCTCGGCATAGGGATATACACTCAAGGCGCCCTTGCTGCCGTGTATCTGGAAACTTGCCGGATTATCAGCCCAGCCCGGCTCCAGCGACAACTTGCCATCGGGATCCCAGCTACCACCCCAGCGGAATATGCCTTCAGAGGGAAGCTGTGCCGAAAAACTAATGGTATTGGCAATAAGATGAACAACCACACCATTTGTAAATGTTGCCGTTACATGTTCCGATGCGGGAATTTCGCCGGAAATATTTCCGCGACCAAATACTGTGTCCACTTCTGAATCCAGAAACCAGCAAAACAAGTCAATCAGATGTATGCCATGGTCGACGATACCCATGCCGCAACCCCCCGGCGTACCCGGCTCATAATGATGGGGACCACATTCATTATAATTTTCAAGCCCGTCACCGCCGATTACTGTTTCCAGCGCCATTGATATTTCGCCCAATTCACCATTCTGGATCATCTCGCGGGCTTTGATATTGGCCGTTAGCATACGGTAGGATGCACCATAATAGAGCTTAATGCCTTGCGCGTGACATTTATCGACTATGGCCTGTCCATCTTCCAGAGAAGTAGCCAAAGGCTTTTCAATCAAAATATGAACTTTATAGTCTGCAACTTTCTCTGCAACATGCCGATGATAGCGGGCTGGTACACAGATGCAGACAATATCAAGTTGCTCAGTTTTCAGCATTTCCTCAAAATCGGTATAGCCCCTGACACCCCACTTAGTGGTGACTTCTTCCAGTGCTACCTCATTCAACTCGGCACCAGCCACCACCTCAATGGAATCCACTTCCAGATAAGCCTGAAAATGCACAGCCGCAACCCCGCCCCCTGCACCGATAATTCCTACTTTTAATTTAGCCATTTAATCCTCTAGTTTTTTATCATGGGCAATATAATATGCGATGGATATTCTTTTGAATGGTGGATGGCATTATTGGCTACGACCCATTCAGTCTCATCATAGTTATTGCCGCCAGTATTCAAATTGCGCACAAATCGCGGAAAATTACTGCTGCTCACCTGAAGGCGAATGCGGTGACCCTTTAAAAATACATTTCCTGTGGCATGTAGGTCTATTTCCAGCTTATAAACTCTGCCCGGTTCCATAAAAACCTGTTTATCATAGCCTTCCCGGTAACGGGCGCGGAGGATACTGTCCTGAATGTTAAAACTGCTACCATCAGGATTCACGTCCACAAGCTTAACAGTGAAATCTGTATCTTTGGCAGAGGATGAAACATAAAGTATGGCACGCAACGGACCAGTGATTTCCATATCCTCCGTCAGGGCAGCTGATGTATAGACCAATACGTCTGGTCGCGCCTCTGTTTCTGCCTGATCATAGCTGCCAGCAGTAGCAGCATCCTTTGATATGCAACATATTGCCCCGCCTTTGGTCGGTACCGGATCAGCCGGATTATAGATATATTTATCAGTTTCCTCTGCTAAAGTCGGGGCTTCCAAGGTTAAGTTACCAGCTTTGTTGGCATTGCCATCGCTATGAAGATAAAACGTCTGATATTCAGTATTTTTCAGCGGCCAGCTATCGGCACTGCGCCATTCATTGGTCCCCATGGCATAATATTGAAATTTGGGCATTTCAGTGATGCCGTTATCCTTGCCTTTCAGCCAGTGATCAAACCAGTCTAAATAAATGCGGAAATAATCCTTGCTTATATCACCCACGGGTCTTTTACCGATGACAGCATTCTCCCAGTCTGGATGCAATTCCGAACCACAATGTGCAGTTGGGGAAATAATGGCAAACTGGTTGTCCCTTGCCCTGTCGCTCACGGCATTGGTCCGAAACAGGTTGAATAGAATCATGGTTTCATTGCTTGCCCCATCATACCAGGAATTGACATGCAGAGCGGGGACATCGAAACGATCATTATCGTCAGCATAATTGAGATCATCCCAGTAAGGATCATGAGGGCCTTTGGAATAAAAATCTTCATAATCCGTTTTGTCACCACCGTAGTGTTTCATAATGTCAATGGTGGGTAAATGCAGGAATGCTTTTTGAAAGTCCAGGCCTTTGACATGGGGCCAGGGCTCAAAAAGTCCGGCATAACTTCTGAAATCCTCATCCGATATCCCCTGTGGCCGTTGCCAGAATAGTTTAGATCCTGCAAACCAGAACCAGCCGAGGCCAGAAGCAAGTTCCGGCACGCCGCCATCAATAAAAGCAAATTGGCGGCCTGTTCCCCGATAACCACCGCCAGCGGACTGTGGAATTGCGGCGGTGTGATTAGGGTGTAGGGTAGCGGCAAGCTGAATTTGATTTTCACCTAAATATGAGCAGCCATATGTCCCCACTTTGCCAGTATTCCAGGTCTGTTTTGTCAGCCATTCAATGGCATCATAACCATCATCACGATCAGCCGCAGAAACAGTATATTCGCCTTCGGATTCATAACGCCCCCGCATATCCTGCACCACCACATGATAGCCGTGACCAGCAAAGAAATGTGCAATAGATCCCGGTGAACGTAAATTCATATAACGGTTTTTATTGTAGGGTAACCTGATCAAGACTACAGGCAATGGCCCTGCCACGCCTACGGGTGAGTATATATCTGTGGATAGCCGCACGCCATCGCGCATGGGCACAAGCACAGATTTCTCCAAACGTATTTCTTTATAAACCGGCTCTGGATGACGGGTAAATTTACCGACTTCCTGTATTTCTACATAACGCTTGTCCGTACTCGCGTTTAGGGGGTGGATATAAGACTTTTGTTCCTGAGATATTGGTTCATCAGGCTGACAGGCATTAAGCATTGCCAGGCCAACGACTATCGTTAACAATTTATAGTGCATTTTATTTCCCTATTTTCCATTTGGTACTACAGGCAATATTACATGACTTGGATAAGCCTTTGTATGATGAATTTGCATCTTTCCGACCACGGTATCTGTGACAAATCCTTCATCTCCTCCTGTATTGGAATTGGGAAAGGAATAACCGTCATGGGCGTTCATCACCGCAATCCGGATGCGGTGACCTTTTTTGAAGTTATTGGCGAGTGAAGGAATACTGATTTCATAACGAACCACATCCTTAATGTCACCGGAAAGCATAACTTCCTTCTCAAAATTCGAGCCGAAAACATGATAGTCTGTGTCTTCCAGTTTACGAAAGCGGGCTCGCAACACCCCGACACTAAGCCGGTTTGAGGCATTGTCAGGCGTCACATCAGAGACATAAACCCACCAGTCCGTATCCTTAACATCAGTAGAAGCATAAAGAATAACCTTGATATTGCCGGCAATGGTCACATCCTCTGTAAGCTGAGCTGATGTATAAGTGGCAAGATCTTGGCGCGTTTCAATATCCTTGAAATCATACTGGAATGACTGCATATCAGCCCAACGCTGCATAAGGTCAAAGCTATACCAGTTTGGAACCGGATCTTTTGGGTCGTAGCTAAAGGAATCAGATATTTCTTTACCATCAGGGGCATGAGAGGTAAGACGGCCATTGGCGGGGTGACTATTGGCCTCGCCCGTACTGTGAAAATACCATAATTTTGGGGTTACCTCTTGTGGCGGCCAGCTGGTTGCCGTGCGCCATTCATTATCACCAAGGACAAAATATTCAACTGTAGGGTCAGTGACACCGTTTTTGACGCCCTTCAGATAATAATCATACCATTTTTGTTTGATCAGCCAGACATCATCACGCAGAGCATCAATGCCGTAACTGAAACCATTCAGCTTCCGGTCTGAGTTATAGCCATGCTTCCACGGCCCGAGTAACAGTCGATTGGGCTGGGTACCTTTTTTTGCCATCAATGCCCAGTTGCTGCGCGTGCCGGGATAATCATCATCAAACCAGCCACTGATCTGAAAGGTGCCAAAGGTGCGGTCATGATCACCCGCATACCAGTTTTGACCCTGCCAGAAATCATCATTGCGCCAGTGTTTAAAAAAATTATTCCATAGGGGAATATCTTCGCCCGTAGCATAAACATCCATATCAATCAGCGGCCTGTGGCGGAAGACGTCTGCCCAAGTGCGTCCGGGCAGTAGTTTTTTATCCAGCATCCAAAAAGCATAATAGGCCATTCCCTGAACAAAAGTGCCGCCCATATAGGGTTGATCGCTAAAGGCTGTACCCATGGAAACCTCAGGCACCAGACATTTCAATGCCGGGTTTTTCGCCATTGATGCAGCCCATTGAGTGTACCCATAATAGGATCCCCCCTGCATACAGATCGAACCATTAGACCAGGGCTGCGCGACGATCCAGTCCAGAGCATCAGCACTATCGCCCGGTTCTTGAATCATAGCGTCCCAGTTACCCTCAGAGCGTGATTCCCGGTCCCAGTACGCTGTTCCTCCAGCGGCCTGTAGCACTACCGCAAAGCCACGAATGGCATAATGCTGGTAGCGCTCAATCAAGGTCGATATTCCATAAGGGGTGCGCACCATAATTGTCGGGAACGGCCCTTCTATATCACCTTCTGGCAGGTAAACCCTGGTGGCGAGCTTTGGCCCTGCCTTTGATGGCATCATAACCAAATCAAGTGCTTTAAAGCCATAAGTAGGTTGAGAAATAGCCGGGTCCAGCCATCTGCCAACTGTAGTGAAATTTTCGTAACCACGGCGTACCATAACATTATCATTGCTTACATCCATGGCGGCAATCAGGCTATTGTCAGCACCGATCACAAGGTCCATGGGTAGGCTTGCATCACGCATGCCCCAGTATGTGGCAGTTTTATTTTCTCCACCCACTTCTTTGGTCATTTCCCGGTGACGGACATAGATAGTGTCGGCATTAGGCCAGCCAATTGCTTGCTGTCCTGTCCAGTTGAGGTCCGTGATTGAAGCTATGCTGGCGGGGAAATCGGCAATACTGCCAATAAGGCGAAAATCTTTATTGCCGATAATAGCTGTGGCAGAAACTGTGATAGCTTTTCCCCACTGATTTTTGGCCAGATCTTTTTTCCGCAAGCTGTAGGTAGTTGTCTCACCTATCCCGGTGACAGTAAGTTCAAAGGCATGTATTCCCCACCGATAACCATCAAAAACAATTATATTATTGTGCTCGGATTGTGGTGTATCTACACCGCAGGACAACAATCCACACAGCATAAATAATGTGATTATTACTTTTCTAATATTGTTATTAGTCATGAACCTGATCCTTTTTATATTATTTATAATCACCAAGAATCATGTAACTTCTTTCTTCTTGATCCATGTCTTTTTTGGATACCCGCCAAAAGTATGCGGTAACACCAAACACCATCCAGATACCAATAATCAAAAATTCATTAGGCGCCAGTTGACCTGAACTTTGCGGTAATATCATCAGCAAAACCAATATTGATGAAATTATTGCCCCGGCATATAAATGGGCCTTATGGACTTTATAGGGCCGAGCCATATCAGGATCTGTTTTACGCAGGCGAATGGCCGCAAGACAGGTAATGACCAGGGCCGAGGTAAAACCCAGTGAACTGCTGTTAACAATCGGGCCCATAGCGGCCTTGCCGACAAATGGCCCTATGAGAGAGACACCACCGACAAAAAGAATGGCATTCCTTGGAATATGGTGCACAGGATGAACCCCGGCAAACCAGTGCGGCAATAATCCGCCCCTACCCAAGGCAAATATAATGCGGGATGCCGCGATATACATACCATTCAATGTGGTCACAAGACCTAATAATGCAGTGATGAGCACAAGTTTTGCTACCCATACATAACCGAAAGCCACTTCAAATACCTCTGCGGTAGGCAGGGCCAATTTGCTGGAAACCTGCCACGGCACACTAATGGCCACAGCTAGGATGATCAGCGTGTAAAAAATAGCCCCGGCAATGATCGTCAGAATGATGGCGGTCCCCAGTTGTTTGGGATCCATCTTGATTCCGGCTTCTTCCGAGGCCTGGGGGATGGCATCAAAGCCTGACATAAACCATGGCACTACAACGATAACAGAAACGATTGAGGCGGGTGCCACTGCCCAGAAAGAACCTTCTCTGGCAAATAAAGGGGTGAGATTTGACACATCCCCTTTGACCAGGGCGACCGCGGTAAAGACAAAAGTGCAAACAACCAATACAGAAATGACATAGGACTGAAATTTGGTTGAATTCTCAACACCCTTATAGTTGAGCCAGATCAGATAAATCCCGATTAGGACTCCGGGAATAATAGTGGATAGGGAAACCTTGCTACCATCAATATAATAAAGCGGTTCTGTGGCTATGGCCGGGATAATTGATTCAAGCAATGTCCCAATAGCTATGGTCTCAAAGGGAGTAACCATCACATAGCTAAACGCCAGTGCCCATGCGGTAAGGAAACAGGTAAATGGACCAAATGCTTTAAAGGAAAAAGCAACCTCACCACCAGCCACAGGAATAGCTGACGTGAGTTCCGCATAACATTTACCTACTGGAATAAGCAGCAGCCCTCCGACCAGAAAGGCAATCATTGCCCCTAGTGGCCCGCCATCAGCCAGCCATTGCCCTGAATAGACAACCCAGCCAATACCAACAACAATACCTAGTCCCAACGCGATATAACTTCTGAAAGATATTACTTTTTCCAGTGTTTCGCGTTTATGATGGACGCTCGTTTCTGACATCTCTAAATCTCCCTTTTTGTCGATGTGCTGTAATTTTCATTGCTAATCAAGCGACATATAATGCTTGCATATCCCCTGAATATTTAAGTAACTGATTTTATTTATCATCCTTTAAAGCCGGGATGATGATGTCCTGCAATATACTGTTGGGCCATTTGAATTTATCTACGTGGAGGCTCCAACTGTTGATCGCCAGAACAATGTCATATTCTGGCACAACCATAATAAATTGCCCGCCGTAACCATTACCGGAATAAATCTTTGCTTCGCCATTTTCATGACTTGGTATCCACCATTGATAACCATATCCAGTATTATTCTGATCATTATCAGGCGCAACATCGGAGACAAATGGCGTTACCGATGATTTCACCCATGCTTCGGAGAGTATACGCTTGCCGTTCCATTCGCCGCCCCGCAGGAACAGATAACCAATGCGGGCCAGGTCATGGGTGGCCAGATATAATCCACCCTCGGTATCGGCCTCGCCATCAGGGGTAATTTTCCAGTGAAACTCATCAATCCCAATTGGCGTGAAAAGTTTCTCTTTTGCCCATTTATCAGCGCGTTGGCCGGTCGCTTCACGAATAATTTTACCCAGCAAAACACTGACACCATCATTGTAATCAAATCGCTCACCTGATTTTGTTTCCATAGGCCGGTTGAGAATAAACTGAATCCACTGCTCAGATGCTTCAAGCTGGATAGTGCTATGCTCATTGCTGTCATAGCCGCCTGTCGTAACCCAGTCTATACCGCTTCTCATGGTTAAAAAATCTTCCAGAGTGATGTCCGACTTTCGCGGATCAGATAGATCATGGTCATAGGATGAAAAATACGGCATTACCGGAACCTGAGCATCTTTTATCAACCCCTCAGTAACGGCAACCCCCAATGCCGCTGAGGTGACACTCTTGGTGACTGACTGGAGTGTATGGAGTTTAGTTTCCTGATAATAGGGGTGCCAGTTAGGATGATCGTAATTATATTGATCGTCACCAGCGGATCCAAGTGGCTTTCTATCAGGGTCAAGTTTTGCCGCGATAGCCCTGTAATCATGGGGAAATTTATGATCAGCCACGATACGTCCATGTCTAATCAATACAAATTGATCAACCAGACCATAGACACCTGCCTCAATGTCTGCCACAAGGCTGTTTATGGCATCAGGGTCTATCCCCTCTGCCTCCGGGGTCGACGTGGCCCAGTCTTTTCCGGGCCATACGGTATCGCTTGAGGAGACGTCGTACGCCGAGGCTGCAATTGTAAAATAGCCAGCAACTACTAAATAGAAAATACTAAATCTGTATAACTTCATCATAAATATTTCCCTATATTCAAAGTAATAGTTCGGCAAATCCATATAGTATTTATCGGATAACCTTACCCTTCCCATTCCATATTGCCATCTACGGCAATTTCCTGTGCTGTTATGTGACTGGCCTTATCAGACGCCAGAAAAACTGCCATTTGACCGATTTCTGATGGTTTTATTTTAGTACGCATTGAAATAAGCCGAAGAAATTCCGCCTCTACTTCTTCATAAGTCCTCCCAGACTCTTGCGCAGCAACTTCGACAAGTGCTGTAGAGCGTGGGTTTTCCATAAAACCCGGTAATATGCAATTGCTGCGGATATTATAGGGGCCGACTTCACGAGCAAGGGTGTGGGAAAGCCCATGAACCCCCATTTTTGAGGCAACATAGGGCAATCTGTTGGGCAAGCCAGTCTTTACCGAGGCTGTGGATATGTTGATAATAGAACCGCTTTTTTGCTTTTTCATAACAGGAATAACCTGTTTTATGCAATAGAACATACCGCTGAGGTTGATACGAATGGTATCATCCCAGTCGTCATATTCTATATCCTCGACCAAGGCGCGAGGACCGCCTATTCCGGCATTATTCACCAAGACATCAATTGTGCCAAAGGCATCAAAAACCTGGCTAAACATATTTTCAACTTCACCATAATTACCAACATCAGTAATACAGCCCTTTAGACGAGGATTCTGGGCCAAGGCTGTTTCTATGGCATTTGCAGATATATCGCAGACAAAAACATCGGCACCGGCAGATAAAAATTCTTGGGCTATGGCAAGTCCGATACCTGAACCGCCAGCAGTGACGACAACTTTCTGTGATATATTTTCTTGCGCCATCTTTACCCCATTTTCTTGAGGTCAAGAATTTCACGGGCTTCATCAGGTGTTGCTACGGCTTCACCTAGATTTTCTATGATGGAGTATGCCCGTTCAACCAATTTGCCGTTGGTGGCAAAGACACCTCGTTCCATATAGAGATTATCTTCAAGACCAACGCGGACATTACCCCCAAGCAAAACAGCCTGTGCGGCCATGGGCATCTGATCACGGGCAATACCAAAGCTGCACCACTCCACTTTTTTATCATTTGGTAGCAGACTCTTAAGATAGATCATGGTTTCCGTTGTCGCCGGAGAAGCCCATTTCACCCCAAGAACAAATTGATACATGGGAACCCCGTCAATCAAACCTTCTTTAAGCAACTGATTGCCGAACAGAACATCGCCGGCCTGAAAAGCTTCAAGTTCCGGCTTGACGCCATACTCCTGAAATAATCCGGCCATCTGTCTTAAAGTTCGGGTCGTATTAAGATAAACAAATTCAAAAGGGCCTTCTTCCTGATTTCCGGTGGTAATATCGAGAGAGGCTATTTCCGGCAGACAATCCTTCAGATGTGCCATGCGGTCATAGGCGTTGAGTATTTCACTCTCCGGCAGGGCTATTGCCTCATCCTCCGGGTCTGGCAGCAATACTGCCCCCATACCTGCGGTCAGATTGAGAACAATATTGACCCCGGTGTCCCGAATACGGGAAACTGTTTCCCTGAACAATTCAACGTCATGAATACCATCACCCGTTTCGATGTCACGGACATGAATATGGGCTATAGATGCTCCAGCATTTGCCGCCTCAACAACAGTTTCACAAATTTGTTTTGGGGTGATGGGATACTGATAGGGGTATTTTGGGTTTACCGCTGCATTCCCCGTTACCGCACAGGTAAGAATGACTTTTCTTTTGCTCATCTTGATGAATTCCTTATTGTTCTTAATGAGTTATAAAAACATAACTGTGATTACAATTATGTCATGCTGAGTTACGATGCCTGATCTACTTATTATCTATATCTATAACTACATTTAGTCAATATTTTATATGATAGAATATGAGGAAAATTAAAGAAAATCTACTAACTGTGATCACAGTTCATATGTGTAAATAATATTTCAAAATTGGCGATAATTATTTTATTTTGGTAATAATTTTCAGGGTTTCAGAAGATGAATCAAATTGTCGCCTCAGCCCTGCTAATATTTCATCAGCGGCATGGTCGATAATAAAACTCATTGCCTTGAGAGCTGCCACCGAATCCCTTGCTTTAAGTGCATTAATGAGTGGTGTATGTTCAGAAACCAGCATGGGATGATTTTTTCCTACATACGATGATTTATGTGACAATATCTGGTGAATAGTTGGTCCAACACGCAACCAAATATGTTCGATATTTTCAAGTAATACTGTCGAATTAGCCCCTCGGTATATCTTGAAGTGAAACCGCTGGTTTTCCTCCATAGCCTGATCCATATACCCCTGCTTGGCAAAGGCTTTAATTCTTTTGTTAAGTTCCACCACCTCCCTTATGTCCTCATCGGACATTTTCTTGCAGGCCCGCACGGTGGCATGACCTTCAAGGAGCTTCCTCACTTCAACAAATTCAAAATATTTTTCTGCTGTTAAGGTTGGTACAAGAATAAACCGCTTGGGATAAACACGTAACGCATCAAGGGCCGCCAGACGACCTACGGCCTCTCTTACCGGGGCTATACTTGTGCCAAGTTCCTCGGCTAGTGCCCGCAGAGTTAGCTTTTGTCCAGGCAGGAATCTGCCCTGCATCAAAGCTTTTTTAAGATGTAAAATTACCTGTTCATGAAGTGGAATGTCATTCATCAATCTGGAAAACTCATTTTTATGAAATAGTTTCTGAACAGCAATCTACACAGCAATTTACGCCAATGTCCAGTTTTGCATTAAAATTCAGCTTGGTAATATTTCCAAAATGCCCGTATTTTAACTTTCATCATCACAATGTCTCCCTTTGATGCCACATTAAGTCTGTCAGCAGGATCCATATTGGACAGGGAAATGCGATTTATCCAATGGCCCCAATATGAGCGGAAAGAGATTGCGATATTTTTCTGATCTGATTATAGAGTATTTCAATTTCATCAAATATTTGTTTATTTTCATATTTATAACCATGATTATCATCGCTGGAAAAACTTATTTTCTCGGGATTATCAGGGTCGATCTCGTATGCCCCTTCCAGCGGAAAAATCTCGCGCAGTAATAACAGCGTCGGAGAAATCTGAAATCGCAGAATCCGCAGGATAAGATCATCCACACTCAATCCCTTATGATCCCGGAAGCGCGGAATCCGGGTGATCAGCAGGAATATCCTCTGGATCAGGGCCATACGCACCACATGGAGCAGGACATAGTGGCCACGTTCTTCGGAATCCAGACTATAGGGTGCCGGTGACACATCACGTTCCTTCATCCCGTCTCGTAAGTACATCAAATCCTGGCGCAGGGTAAATTCAATTCGGTTTAATCCTTCAAATACACCATGTTTTTTTATCAATTTGGCCAGCCTGAGCATACGGTCATGGTCATGGCTTTCATCCTCATAACGAGCTGAATGCATCCAGTAGCGGGGCCGGAACAGAGCAGTATAGGCTCCGAGAAAATCTTCGTCGGTCACATCAATAGCCGCACTGACCATCTTCATGATATGACGCAGGCGCAGTGACCCGTCATACATTTTCCAGAAACCATGACCATCCTGCGCTATTGCCGTACCAACACCACCCAGACTGTTAGCCAGATAGCCCAGTTGATGCAGTAGCATGTTATTGGGAATCGCCCGAATCTGGGATAGTTTTTTCAGGGGGCGGCTCACCACACCCTCGTCCTGCCGAATGGTCATGCGTGAGCCTGAAGGATAGGAAATTTCCGTACCCAGTATGGAAATCAACTTCATAAAGTCCGGATCCTCGGCAACCGTATTATTATAACTTTTAACGGTAAGAAAAAAATCAAGTGACCAGTCTATATTTTTATAAAAAGGGTCCGGTATTTCATCCACCGGTTGCAGTATATTTTCCATCACCCGACATAATGTGGCGAAGGCAAGTTCAGGTGTATGCAGCCAGAGATAACCATCCCCGCCCTGCAAACTGAATTCCTGTTTATAGGCAATATTGTATTTTTTAACCAGACGACGCGCTTCCGGCGTATGCATATAATCCAGCCGACCTCCAAAGCCATCCGGATGAGCCCCCCGCCCGACACTTTCCCCACCGGTATCAAAAATCACCAGTTCTACATCACTCAGGTCAAATTTACGCCATAGTTTGGCGAGCTTTATCCGTAACCGCTCAATGGCAAGGCCTGCTGCCACCTGCCCAAGATAGCGGCCCGCATCGGAATAACCAGCCTGGATACACAGCCGTCCGCGCTTTTTGATATAGGCAAAATAATGGGGATTTTCCAGTAATTCCTCAATCACTTCGGCACCTCGTACCAGAGCCTGATCAGTTTCAAACAAAGGCGAAATATCCACATTATCCTCGACCCCGAACAACTTGGCATAGCATAATGCTGCCAACACCGTGAACGGTGTATCAGACTCCGCAATCAAAAACCGTATGGGAGTTTTGGGGTCAATATATTTCAGAAACTGAGCCACAATCATGAATAACCGCTTGGCTGTGGTCTGCTCATGCAGGATTGTCTCATAGCCAACGGTTTGCGCGGTAATATGATTCAACAGCTTGCTAGCCGCTGTCATATAACGTCTTCGGCTTGTGGCATCATCCGGGTCTTTTTCCAAAGCCACCATAGGCCGGATTGCATTATGCAACTGCACTGCATTGAGCCGGAAATGAATATGGGAGAAACCACAACGGAAATTAACAAAAATTACCCGAAAGATAATTAATTCATCAATCTCATCATCTTTTGCTAGACCGATTAATTTATCTAACTCATCCAGTATCAGGGACGGAATATCAACAGCGGATGCCCGGCTTTTAGCCATATGACGGGCAAAGTCCCGTACTGCCTTTGTATTATGACCATCAGCAGGAATATATTTTAGATCATTGGCGAACATATCTGCAAGCTGTTGCAACAACTCAGAAATTTTGTTTTTTCCCCGCCAGCGCGATAGATAAATCTCACACTGACGATGGGCCATTCTGGTGCGGTATTTGACGCTATCCATCCATGTAATGTCATCTCTGCCATCCACATCAAAACCAACCCAGCTGGCTGATGTGACAAGTTTCAAATCGAGTTTTTTCCAGTCATTGGGATAGACATCCCGTACCACCTTAAGCACCACTTCATAGAGACAGATAATTGCCTGCTGAAGATTGAGCAAGGCTTGTTCAGACTGGTCAAATTCATAATCCAGTGTCAGGCCTTCATCGGGGCGATCTTTGCAAGCATTAATTTTAATAATCGCCTGCTCAGAAGTCAGCGAGCCATCAATCAGTCCAGCCAGCATGTCATATTGTGCGCTGCTGAAGCCAAAAGTAGGGTGACTGGTAATGACGATGCCCACCAGTTCCCGTTGGACAATCATCTGAAAATCAGCAAATGATTTGCCCTTGCTTATTTTTCGAAAACAATCGCCAAGTCGAGACTGATTTTCTTGTTTATCGGTTTCATGAAGATAGGCTCGCGCTCGCCTGCCCCGACTTAATAGACCCTGCTCGGAAAGCTCGCCCACCATATGGTCGATCTCTGAAGGTGTTATTTGCCCTGCCTTCATCCGTTTCAAAAGGCGGTATGACATCTGCTGATAGGGATTTACCAAAGGTGTCTCTAATGATAAAAGACGACATTCTTCCAATTCGCTTGATAGCTTGGCCAAAAGCGTTGAGGATTGATCTGACATAAATAGTACCGTTATTTTAGAGTTGTGACCCCATCCCTATAGCATGATACATGACATGAAAAATATAATTTTGTTCCACCACACCCCGCATTAGATGAGCAGAGGGGCCACGGGCATATATGGCCACATCCTCCCCGCCGTGGGTTTCACTCCTGAAAGGCACCAGAGCCTGCTGTTTGAAATTTCTGGCCGTCGTATCCACATCGGTAAGGTCTTCCCGTGGCTGATCAACTTTTGCACCCGATCCTGAATAATAACCCACTGTGGTATAAGGTTTGTCATCTAATGCTTTATAAAAATCTTCCTCCGGTTCCCCTTGAATATTATTTGTACGGACTTTACCCAGTATGGGGTTGCCTCTTGTCGGATATCCTCCAATGGTAAAAACATGGGAATGATCAGCGGTGACGATAATGAGAGTGTCTTGCTCGTTGGTCATCGCCACAGCTTTTTTCACGGCCTGTTCCAATGCCACAGCATCACTCAAAGCCCGGTAAGCATTGCCGCCATGATGAGCATGATCCACCCGTCCACCTTCCACATAAAGAAAATAGCCCTCATCTTTGTTCTGAAGTATTTGCAAAGCCTTTTCTGTCATAGCTGCCAGCGACGGTTCACCGCCTATGTCTGCACTGCGGTCGGCTTCAAACTCCATATGGCTCGGATTAAACAGACCAAGAACAGGGCCAGTTGCCTCGGGATCAATTTCGTCAAACATTTTCTCATTCCAGACATATTGACCTGACCCGTGCTTTTGTTGCCATTCGGAAACCAGGTTTCTACTGTCTTTTCTCTTGCCGCTCTCCCCTTCAGGGCCAGTCACAGATTCCGGCAAGAAATGTTGCCTGCCGCCACCAAAGGCAACCTCTATGCCATCACCGTATGAAAAATCAACAAATTGAAGCGCAATATCCTTGCATCCGGCATCTTTTTCAGCCTGCGCCATTCTGGCATCATTTTCCCAGCCCCGCTCAGGCACATGAGCATAGGCTGTGGCTGGCGTTGCATGGGTTAATGATGCAGTTGAAATCACGCCCGTGGTCATTCCTCGCTGCTCCGCCAGTTCGAGAAAACTTGTCGCATGATGATTCCTGGATGATGCACAATCTCCCAGAATTATCGACTGATCAACAGATATGACCCCTGCCTGCGATTTTATCCCGGTCATGAAAGCCGTTGCCGTACCCGCAGAGTCAGATACCTGTAAATTTGTATTATAGGTTTTGGACAGGGCCACATTAGGGAATTCTTCCCAGGAAAGAACATTCTCTTCGCCAGTCATGCCGCGCTGTTGCCCTTCAAATATTCGGGCCGCGGTCACAGTACTGACCCCCATGCCATCTCCAATGAACAGAATAATATTTTTGGCTTTGCCAGTTATCGGAGCCTGTGATAAATTTTTCTGCAGGGTTTCCTGAGCCGAAGTAAACCAGTCATTGTCATCCTGAATCAATTTATGGTCGGTTTTTTCTGCCTCAACACCACATGAGGATAGTATAAATAATGGGATACAAGCCATCATATGGAGCTTGAAACCACGGTTCTTATTAAAATTGCCAAAACCCATTTCTAACCTCATATTTGAATAAAATAATAAAGTATCAGCATACTGAATAATTCATTATTATGATATTAGAAAATAGGATTTTTGCCATTACAAAACAGCTAATTACCGCCTGCGTTTTTTTCGGGATTTTTTCTTTTTCTTGGGTGGCTGAATGTCCTGATATTCACTGAGAGCCTTTCCGGTAATCTTTTGGCTGCCCGACGCGGTCACATACGACAGGTCATATTCTGCAATATATCGGAAATTAGTAACGGATGCTCTGGATTTGGCGAAGCTTCTTTCAAAGAAATTCAGATGATCGTTGATGTTAAAATGATCAATTTTACGTGTAAAACGTATCGTGCCGGTCAAGTTTTCTTCACCCTTGTTAGCCTTCAACTTTATCACAGTTGGGTAGGATACTTTCTTTTTAAGCTTTTTTATATCCTGATATTCAATATTTACCTCTGAAAATCGCGTCAATTTTCCTGCTGCATCTTTCAGTGTGAGAACAATATCATGACTACCGTCCAACTTTTCTATAACTGATAAAAAAGGTGTAGGCTGATCATTGTCCTGCTGCCGCAGTCCACTAACACGCAGCCAGTTTTTTAGCAAAGTCCCTACCGGTCCAGTAAACAGAACATGAGTTCCAAAGCCCTGAACACCGCCAGCACCGGATACAAAAGGCTGTTTTTTATTGAGCTGTATTTTCCAACTGCCTTCGCCGGCGAAATAGGGCAGATAAAAAGAACTCTCCATAAAGCCCTTCTTATTCTCGATACGCGCATGATCAATGGCAGGAACGTTCATTTTACCGGTAACATCAACGTCATTGTGGTCAACCTTGCCAATATGAAAGTCAATTTTATCGCCTACCCTTTTGATACGATGTGTATGAATAAAAAGGTCAAATTTCTGACTGTCAAAGTTCCATTTTCCTAAATCCCGACCATTTTTGATTATGGTGCGTTTGCCATCCGGTCTTACCAGGGTCGCAACCATGATTCCATGCTCCTTGCCCACAGGCCAGGGGAAGTTCGCCACGGTGAACTGACTGGAGACAAATGTGCCATCATCAAACAGGAAATGCTGTTCCCAAAATTCTTTGTAATATTTATCCTTTAGCATCTGGGGTTTGGTATGATCCAGTGCCTGAACGGTAAATGGCAACAGACAAATCACAGACACAAAAACAAATTTGACCAGTCTCAAGCTATATTTCCTCATAAATACTCTTTCACCTGTCCCGACCCCATAATATCCATCACATCAATTCCCTATTTCCGGTCTGGGTTTAACGCCTTATCCAGCAGAAATGTGTTCATTGTTTGGCTTTGGAAGAGTTGCAAGCCAAATAAACCGCCCGAATGATATAGGGGAGTCTGGATCATTAAGACAGGAAATGGTCTGAAAATTTCAGCCTTTAAGTTCGCTGGACATCTGTTCCCGCGCTTTGACAAGCAAATCTTCCATTTCACGGCGGATTTGATGTTCGGAAAAATCAACGCCCTTATCACTTAGATCGCCCCTCACCTTGCGGTAGACATCCTCGTCACCGGCTTCTTCAAAGTCAGCAGCAATGACTTCCTTGGCATAGTCACCTGCGGCATCTGCACTTAGACCCATTAATCCCGCTGCCCATAATCCAAGCAGCTTGTTGCGGCGTGCAATAACCTTGAAATCGAATTCCTCGTTGCGAGCAAACTCTTTCTCATAGGCCTGTTCGCGATCATCAAACTGGGTCATCTATTCAATCTCCTTTTAAAACCAACTTTTAGAATCTCATAGTGTCAAATGTACGCCAGATGACATTCTGTTTCCATAATTATATATAGCTTTGACCAGTTTATTTTTTTAGGCATATTTTTTTTATTTTTTAGAGCAGAGCCAATTGTTTTCTCCGGCCAATTGATATATGTTCGCCTCGCTTGATCTAATCAAACAATCAATAATTTTTCTGTCACAGGATACCTGATATGCCCTCCGAAACTCAACAAGATGAAATACCTAAAGGCGAAAAACTTTACGAAGGCAAGGCTAAAGTCCTTTTCCAGGGTGAGGAAGAAGGAACAATCATCCAATATTTTAAAGATGACGCCACAGCATTTAATGCCCTGAAAAAGGGGACGATTACCGGAAAAGGAATCATCAACAATAAAATGACAGAGTTGATAATGATAAATCTGGAACGCATTGGCATTCCTACTCATTTTATCAAGCGGCTCAATGACCGGGAACAATTGGTCCAACATGTGGAAATCGTACCTTTAGAAGTCATTGTCCGAAATGTTATTGCCGGAAGTATGGCCAAACGTCTTGGTATTGAAGAAGGCACACCTCTGGCACGACCCATTATCGAATTTTCCCTGAAAGATGATGATCTGGGCGACCCGCTTATTGCCGAAGAACATGTCCTGTCACTTGAACTGGCTACCGATGAGGAACTGAGTGAAATTTTCGATATGACCCATCAGATCAATGACTTTTTGCGAGGATTATTTGCCGGAATTGGAATTAAACTGATCGATTTCAAACTTGAGTATGGCCGGATTTATGATGAAGACGGTATTGGTTATCGCCTTATCCTCGCCGATGAATTCAGCCCGGACAATTGTCGTCTTTGGGATATAGAAACAAACAAGAAATTAGATAAAGATCGTTTCCGTCATGATTTGGGCGGCGAAGTCGAAGCATATCAGGAAGTCGCTCATCGTCTTGGTATTACCCTTTAAATATAGAAAGGCACATCGTGAAAGCACGTGTTCATATTACTTTAAAAAATGGTGTACTCGACCCACAGGGTAAAGCCATTAAACATGCCCTGTTTGCACTTGGCTTTGATGGTGTGAATGATGTTCGGCAGGGCAAATATATTGAACTGGATCTGGCCGAATCAGACCCGGATAATACACAGGCTGTCGTAGAAGAAATGTGTAAAAAGCTGCTGTCGAATACTGTCATTGAGAATTACGCAATCGAGATTGTATAACACCCATGAAAACTGCTGTAATTGTATTTCCTGCCTCAAATTGTGACCGCGATATGATTGTCGCATTAGAAAAAATAACAGGCCATCAGCCCCATATCATCTGGCATCAGGATGATTATATTCCTGCCGTTGACTTGATTGCCCTGCCGGGTGGCTTTTCATTTGGCGACTATTTACGCTGCGGTGCTATGGCGGCACGCTCGCCCGTAACCAGAAAAGTTATTGAACATGCCGACCGGGGCGGCAATGTGATCGGCATCTGTAACGGCTTTCAGGTATTAACTGAAACTGGCCTGCTGCCAGGGGCATTGATGCGTAATGAAAGCCTGAAATTTGTCTGCAAGGATGTCAGGCTTAAAGTTGAAAATAACGACACTCCTTTCACCAACGCATATGAACCGGGTGAAGTAATTACCGTCCCTGTAGCTCACCATGACGGCAATTATTTTGCCGACGACGATACGCTGTATGCCCTTGAAGAAGAAGGCCGGATAGCCTTTCGTTATGTGAATGATGACGGTGATACGACATTAGCCGCCAATCCCAACGGTTCACGCAACAATATTGCCGGCATTATTAGCAGGCGCAAAAATATCCTTGGCATGATGCCCCATCCCGAACGCCTTATTGAAAACGCCCATGGCGGCACAGACGGCCTTGGTTTCTTTAAAAGTATGATCAACGCAATTAATTAGGTTCTTTTTAGATGACTTGGAATAATAACGTAGAAATTACCGATGCGCTGGTCAGGGAGCATGGTCTTAGTACGCAAGAATATGATCTGTGCCTGAAAATACTGGACCGGACACCAACCTTGACGGAATTGGGAATTTTTTCCGTGATGTGGAGTGAACATTGTTCCTATAAATCCTCTAAAAAACACTTGAAAACCCTGCCGACTACAGCCCCGTGGGTCATTCATGGGCCGGGCGAAAATGCCGGTGTGATTGATATTGGCGATAATCAGGCGATTATTTTTAAAATGGAAAGCCACAATCACCCGTCCTATATCGAACCTTATCAGGGGGCAGCGACAGGAGTTGGCGGCATATTGCGTGATGTATTCACTATGGGCGCACGTCCCATAGCCAATATGAACGCCCTGCGCTTTGGCTCACCCAACCATCCCAAAACCCGCCATTTATTAAGTGGTGTTGTTGAAGGTATCGGTGGTTATGGCAATTGCGTCGGTGTGCCAACTGTGGGCGGTGAAACAAATTTTCATCCTGCCTATGACGGTAATATTCTGGTAAATGCCATGACGGTTGGCCTTGCAGATCAGGATAAGATTTTTCTTTCTGCTGCTGCCGGTATCGGCAATCCAGTAATCTATGTAGGATCAAAAACCGGGCGGGACGGTATTCACGGCGCGACCATGGCTTCTGCCGAATTTACCGAAGATACCGAGGAAAAACGACCGACCGTGCAGGTGGGTGATCCCTTCACTGAAAAACTGCTCATAGAAGCCTGTCTTGAATTGATGTCCACCGATATGGTTGTCGCCATTCAGGATATGGGCGCGGCTGGCCTGACATCATCATCAGTCGAAATGGCGTCTGGCGGAGGTGTCGGTTTTGATTTTAATCTGGATATGGTGCCCCAACGCGAAGAAGGTATGACCCCTTATGAAATGATGCTGTCCGAAAGTCAGGAACGCATGCTGATCGTCCTCAAACCGGGCAGAGAAAACGAAGCCAAGGCGATCTTTGATAAATGGGATCTTGATTTTGCTGTCATCGGTAAAATAACTGATAGCGGCAATCTGACCCTGACCTTCAAAGGCGAAGTGGTAGCAGATATTCCGACACAGCCTTTGGCAGATAATTCACCGGAATATGATCGCCCGTGGGTGAAACCGCAACCAAAACCTTTCCTGGATACTGATGATATTGCTGCCCCGCCTGATATGAAACAGGCACTTTTGACCATGATTGGCTCGCCTCATCTTTGTAGCCGCGACTGGATATGGCAGCAATATGATATGCAGGTGATGGCCGACACTATTCAGAAACCGGGTGGCGATGCCGCTGTGGTTCGGGTTCATGGTACTGACAAGGCTATTGCTATATCAACCGACTGCACGCCGCGCTATTGCTACGCTGACCCGGTGGAAGGTGGTAAACAGGCCGTGGCCGAAACCTGGCGCAACATAACAGCCGTGGGTGCGACTCCCCTTGCAATTACAGATTGCCTGAACTTCGGCAATCCTGAACGGCCCGAAATCATGGGCCAGTTTGTTGGCTGTATTGAAGGAATGCGCGAGGCTTGCAATATTCTGGATTACCCGGTGGTTTCAGGCAATGTGTCCCTTTATAATGAAACTAACGGCACTGGTATTCATCCGACCCCAGCCATAGGCGGTGTTGGACTTTTTGATGATTACAGCAAGATGGTAACCATTGCGCCTCAGGCAGAGGGTGAAATACTATTGCTGATCGGGGAAACAAAGGGTCATCTTGGCGCGTCACTCTATCTTGAAATTATGGAAGGCCGGGAAGAAGGTGCACCGCCACCCGTTGACCTTGAGGTTGAAAAGAAAAACGGCAATTTTGTCCGCACTCAGATAGGGGCCGGTAATATTGCCGCCTGTCATGATATATCGGACGGCGGACTTTATGTGGCTCTGGCTGAAATGGCTATGGCAGCTAATATAGGCATGACGGTCACTATCGACAATGGCCGGGTTCCTCTTCATGCTTATGCCTTTGGTGAAGATCAGGGTCGATATATTCTGTCAGTACCCGCTGAAAAGGCAGAAGCTATCATGAGTGCTGCTGATGACAGCATTAGTATACAAATTATTGGCAAAGTTGGAGGTGATGCGTTTAAAATTAATGGCATTACTGGCATATCTCTCTCAGAACTTCTGAACGCCCATCAGGGCTGGATGGAAGAATATATGGGTCTGGAATAAATTAATTTGGGAAATAATGAATAAAGGCGGAAAGATTGATGATATTTTTAATTGGAATGCCGCGTAGCGGGACATCATGGGTGGCAAAAATATTTGATAGTCATCCAGATGTTCTCTATCACCATGAGCCGGATTCCATTAAAGTTTCCACTGATATCCCTTTTTTCCCCGAATCCAATGACATAGAAGAATTGATTCCCACGACCCGCGATTATTTCACAAGCCTGCTAAATATACGGCATATGAAGTCAGCAGGATCAATACCAGTATTCAGGAAAAATTATTTCAACAGCTTCATGAATAATTTCCTGCCTAGACTGATCATTATGCTGAAAGTCATCTCTGGCATATGCTCAAAACTGAAAATTCCCCTAGAAATCAATATCCCTGCCTTTGCCAGAAAAAAAAGCAATAAGACTGACATCGTGAATGTTATGAAATCGGTCAACTCTTCCTGCCGCAGCAGTCTTATTGCAACCACATTTCCGGATGCAAAATTAATATTTATCCTCAGACATCCCTGTGGTTACGTATCATCTCAGCTTCGCGGCAGAGAATTAAATTTTCTGGAAAATATTATTTATTATAAACAGATAGCCTCCATGGCAGTAGCAAGCGAACGTGGCTGGACCGAAGAAAAAATCAAAACCATGTCATTAGAAGAACAACTGGCCTGCACCTGGGTCTGTATTAATGAGAAAGTTTTGGATGAGATCGAAGGTCAGGACAATAGTACTATTCTGCTTTATGAATCACTATGTAATGATCCCGTTGGCATCAGCCGCAAGCTATTTGATTATTGTGACCTGGATTATGGTGAACAAACGGACATATTCCTTAACAGCAGCATTAATTTCAGTGGTGGCAATGAAAAATACTACCAAACAGTACGCAATCCAAAAACTGCGGCTGAAAAATGGAACCATGAACTTAGCCCGGAACAAATAATCAGAATCAAAAATATCGTCTCAGGCACCAAAGCCGGAGATAAATTTTTCCCTCAATGATCGATGGGATAAATTGAAAAAAGATTATTTTCCCCCTTCAAATCTACACATGTTAACCCATATCTATGGTCAGGAGATAATATATGGCAATGGAAGCGACAGAAATTGAGGCAATGATCAGGGAATCAATCCCCGATGCAAAGGTTATCATTCAGGACCTAAGGGGAGACGGCGATCACTATGCTGCCCATGTCATATCTCATGAATTTGTTGGCAAAAGCCGTGTAAAACAACACCAAATGGTCTATAATGCACTCAAGGGTAAAATGGGTGATGATCTTCATGCACTTGCGCTTCAGACATCAATACCGGAATAAATATTAAAAACTTTTTATAAATCAGGGAAAATAAATGACAAATCCAGTTTTCATCCGCATTGAAGATGATATTAAAAACAGCGACATCGTGCTTTATATGAAAGGTAGTCCCATGTTTCCACAATGCGGGTTTTCAGCTGCCGTAATTGAGGTGCTCAACCATTTCAAGGTGGAATTTGAAGCTTTTGATGTGCTGCAGGATCCTGCCCTGCGTGATGGCATCAAAGAATTCAGTGAATGGCCAACTATTCCACAGCTTTATGTTAAAGGCGAATTTGTCGGCGGTTGTGACATTATTCGCGAAATGGCTGCAAATGGTGAATTGGTTGGACTGTTCGAGCAGAATGAGATCAGACCACAAGCCTGATCACTAATTTACCATATAGAAAAAAAAGAGTTTCAAATTATGAACTCTTTTTTAATGGCTAAAAAATGCTATCGTCGTGCATTATTATACCCAATCGTGATCAGATATTCGGCAAACTTCAGATCATGCTTTAAAATAAACGTCAGAAGATCGTTCCGCACTTCGAAAAGACCAATTTCCCAATCATCCAGTGTGCTAAATTTCTTTGCCATTGCGGCTACAGATATTAATATTTTCTGATGATCTTGCTCATGATCATCATCATGATCCAGTGGAATATAGCCAAAGTCATCCATGATCTCTGTTTCATCGATAAAATGCTGTTCCAGGCTTACACAAAACTGTTGCCATTTTTTCTGGCAATATTCTAGATCCTCAGCAACAAATCCATCGATCATTTCGTTGAGTATATTGATTAGCTCAACGTGGTCAGAATCTATCTTTTCATGACCGATTATAAAAGCCGGAGATAACTCAAATTTATTCACCAAAATATCCCAATAAAGAAAACTAAAAAGAGACGATAACCTTATGACATATAACAAAATTTAACATCATTAACAATATATAACTAATAGTCATATCAAGACCAGAAAGACTCTAATTCGCACTATCAAAATATATACTGGACGTGACAAAATTTAAAAAATAGAACGGTTTACTGACTTATTTTTGTTTGATCGCGACTACAGTTCCTCTGGTTAATGCCATACTCTGAACTTCGTCATTTTCATCAATTAAAAAATGAATTTCCGTATCATTCAAAGCAAAAAATGCGTCTTTACTTTCAGGCCAGATATTTCTGGGTGGTGTAAAATTTTTAACCTCAACTACTAATCCCTTTTCATTGGAAGAAACGATAATATTTGCCTCAATCGGTGTTGTGATCTTATAGATACCCAAATATTTTTTTAGTTCATCTGGTGAAAGTAAAATAGCTGTTTTTATTATTGGTTGATATTCATCCCAACCATAATATTGGGCCAGACTTATCCTGATTTCACTATGTAAACTACCGCCATTCTCGCCATTGGTCATTATGGCAAAACCATCGCCACCTGTGGTGTGGGCAAATAGAAAACTCTTAAATCCTTCATTGCCACCTGCATGACTGAATCCTGTAACCGGATTTTCTCCCTCCATAAAAAATCCCAATCCAGCCGGGCCATTCTCATGAGTTAACATTTCAGCCGTCATTTCAGGGGACAGAATGTAGCCCTGCTCCCCTTTGGCTGATATCTGGACATCAGCGGCAATTTTTAATAATTCAGTGGGATTAGTCCAAAGTCCTGCGGCGGCTTCCTCTGGATAAATGTGGAAATCACCTTTGACAATTTTACCATTTATATCATGGGCAAATGCCACGCCTTTAATTTCCTTTTCACTGCTTGGGGGGATAAATGTACTCCTGACGGCGCCAACCCTATCAAGAACGCGGCTTTTTACAAAAGCTGGCAATCTCTCGCCCGATATATCTTCCATAGCCATTTGCAGAATTGTTGTGCCACCCCCTGAATAACGGAAACCCTCCCCCGGCTCTTTATCAACCAGAACATTTGGCGTATTAGAAGGCTCTTGCCCATCAAGAATTTGTTCCAGACTTGGCAGCACACTGCCCCGAACATAACCCGGAAAGCCGCTAACTGTTGTGCCTGCCGTATGGCTCATCAGACGTCTCAAAGTTACTTTTTCCTGATTTTGCCATTGATGATCCGCTAACTTCCAACGCTCCAGATATTGATTAATGTCGGTATCAAGGTCGATTTTACCCTCTTCCACAAGGGTAAGTATGGCAAGACCGGTGACTGGTTTTGATATGGATGCCGCCTGAAAAAGCGTTTCAGGAGTAACGGCCTCACCCGTTCCGGCCTTGGCTAATCCAAATCCCCTTGCCCAATGCAGTTTATGATCCTTCATGACCGCAATAGAGACACCCGGCACATTCAGTTCTTTCATCCGGGCTTGCAAAGTGAATGTCTTTACCTCCTGCCCCCTGATATGTATGGCAGGTCCAAGATTAGCCATTATGCTGGCTATTTCCTGCTCTATGGACGCCTTATCATCTTCGGCCGAACAAGCTGCCAACATTAAAATAACCATGCCAGTGGTAAATATTTTGAGATTCTTTATTGAGTTAACCATTTTCCCGCCCCTGTGTTTATTGTGAATTAGTAACTGTAGCCATATAATATAATTGATCAAGGTAAAATAAACATGCTATCACCCGACGTTATTATATCCAATCGTTACGAGGTGTTCGGCAAATTTCAGATCATGTTTTAATATCAATGTAAGTAGATCGCTTCGTACTTCAAACAGGCAATGTTCCCAATCATCCAGAGCATTATCCTTATTTCCCAGAGTGTTGACATGAAATAATATTTTTTGGTGGTCAGCATCATGATCATCTTCAATATATCCAAATTCATTCATGATTTTAGATTCATCCGCAAAATGTTGCGTTAACTGCACACAGAATTGCTGCCATTTCTTCTGACATACATCTAGATCCTGTGCAACAAAGCCATCAATCATTTCATTGAGAGTATTAACAAGCCCCCCATGGTCAGAATCTATTTTTTCATGGCCGATCAAAAAAGCCGAAGTTAACTCAAATTTATTCATAAAAACCTACAAAAAAATAAAAAGCCGCTCAGGGTAAATTGAGCAGCTTCAGATTTTTTTCATTGATCTATATCAATAATACAGTAGATAAATAATAATTAGCGTGAGTAAAATTCCACGATCAGATTTGGTTCCATCAGTACAGGGTATGGAATTTCATCCAGAAGCGGCACCCGTAGGTAAGTCACTTTTGTGCCATTGTTTTCCAGTGCCAGATATTCGGGAACATCACGTTCATTGGACGCCATTCCCTGAATAACCATGGGGATCTGCTGTGATTTATCGCGAATTTCAACTACATCACCGGCTTTCACACGGTAGCTTGGAATATTCACTTTTTTACCGTTCACAGTTACATGACCATGATTAACGAACTGACGGGCAGAAAATACGGTGGGGACGAATTTAGCGCGGTAAACCAACGCATCCAGACGGCTTTCCAGCAGGCCAACCAGATGAGCACCTGTATCACCGCGCATTTTGTCGGCATCTTTATAAACACGTTTAAACTGTTTTTCGGTAATATCGCCGTAATAGCCTTTCAGCTTCTGTTTCGCGCGCAGCTGAATACCATAGTCGGACAGTTTGCTGCGGCGACCCTGACCATGCTGGCCCGGACCATATTCACGGGAATTTACCGGAGATTTAGGACGACCCCAGATGTTTTCACCCATGCGGCGGTCAATTTTATACTTGGCTTGTGTACGTTTAGTCATTTTATAGAATCGCTTCTGTTAAATTGTTGAAATCAGCGCCATGAAACAGGATATGCCCTGCTTCACGCAACCCGGGATTTTCACTCGAGTCATTCACGATGGGCGGAATATAGTGAAGGGTGCGGGAAAGTCAATTCATTCCTTGTTTTTTTCAGCCTTTTCCGCAATCCAGCCCGGCCCGCCGCCGGTAGCAAGGGCCTTGACCACCCCGCGCAGGGTGCTGACTTCTTCTCGCGTCAATTCAGATCGTTTGAAGATATTGCGTAAATTCCGTTTCATGGTTGGCCGACGTTGATCGTGGCGGAAATATCCAGCCTCGGTCAACTCGGCCTCCATATGATCAAACAGTTTTTGCAGATCATCGGAGGATGCGGGTGTAGTATCAAGCTGCGGGGTATATTGTTCCGGCTGGTCTGATCCGGTCTGAAACCATTCATAAGACATCAGGATCACGGCTTGTGCCAGATTTATTGAGGCAAAGGCCGGATTGAGCGGCACAGATACGATGGCATCACACAGGGCCACATCATCATTGGTAAGCCCGGCTTTTTCAGGGCCAAACAATAAGCCAATTTTCTGTCCCCCATCTGAATGAGATCGCATCAGTTCCGCGCATTTGCGCGGCGTGATCACTGTCTTGATCATATCCCGCCGCCGTGCGGTCGTGGCATAAACATACGCCAGATCAGCAATGGCCTCTGCTGTGCTATCAAACACCCGCGCCTTATCCAATACTATATCCGCCCCCGCCGCCGCCGGAATTGCATCAGGATTGGGCCAGCCATCACGGGGCGCGACAAGCCGCAGGTCGGTCAGGCCAAAATTATACATGGCCCGCACCGCCTTGCCAATATTCTCCCCCAACTGCGCCCCGATCAATATAATCGCCGGGCCGCGTACATGGATGATTTCATTTTCCAAACTGTTGGTGCCAGCCACTGTATGCTCCTTCATGGCCCCTACTACAGGAAAATGACGGTTATCACAAGTGATAGGGGGATCAATGCTCTATCTTTAATTCTAGTTTTACAGATTTGAACTCAACCCCTGCTATTTCAGCAAAGTGCTTCCGCGACCACAACATAATATCTGCTATCGTTGCAAGTGAATTTGGCTCTATAGCCACGTCGGTAAGTATTTGATCGTATTCGAATATTCGGTTTTCTCTGCAGTAAAAAATTGGGGACAGTATACTATTAATCAGATATTATCCTTCATAATAAATAGTATACTGTCCCCAATTTTCCTGTCCCCAATTTTCTGTCATCGCCTCCCCTAGTCATTCCTGCGAAGGCAGGAATCCAGCCCGCTAAATAAATAATGACTTCGAAGATGGCTTCTTTTTATTTAACTAGATTCCTGCCTTCGCAGGAATGACGGTGGAGAATGATTGTATTATTGCCTATTATTTGATAGCCTTTAATTGGTATTAATAACTAATGGGGAATGTGATGAAACATTTACTAATACTTATTTTCTTAACCTTCATGCCCACAGCATCTTACGCTGAAGATCATGAACAGCTTTTTAAAAAAATATCACTTCTGGCAAAAAAAGGTGATATGGAAGCAGCCTATCATCTTGGTATGTTTTATAATAATGGCATAGCTACACAAAAAAATATCAAAGAGGCCTATAAGTGGTTTTCAATATCCGGCACAGCAAATGACCCTTTAGGGGCCTACAAACTTGGATGTTATTTTGCTGGGCAAGCAGGCGATATTGTTGAGAATGATGAAGAAAAAGCGCTTTACTATAAGCTGATTTCTGCCAATGCAGGTTATTCTCTTGCCCAGTATGATGTAGGACTAAAGTACTTAAAAA
Source organism: Emcibacter sp. (assembly GCA_021774875.1). Taxonomy (GTDB): domain Bacteria; phylum Pseudomonadota; class Alphaproteobacteria; order Sphingomonadales; family Emcibacteraceae; genus Paremcibacter. The sequence goes on along the minus strand of JAJFIP010000032.1, from coordinate 5,979 downwards.
TGGAGGATATTGAAAAGGCCTTCAATTTCTTAACTTTAGCTGCAAAGCAAGGCTATGCTCCAGCATTACAGGTTCTAGCGTCTTTAAACTATCAAGGAATAGTAATCCAGAAAGATGTGACAAAAGCACGTGCATATATTTTACTTTCCGAACTTGTTTTCAGTGATAAGCTTAGCGCGCGGGGGCAAGCAGCCATGGAACTGATTGAGCCACAAATGACCAAGGAAGAAATCAAATTAAGTGAAAAGATTATTAGAGAATGGGAAATTAATAAAACGCCCTTAACAATAAAAGCTCAAAAAGGATTAATCCGTTCATACGAACATGTAGGGCTTATGCCGCCATAAAAAAGAAAGCCTTCCACCTACCCCAAAGTCTTCCACATATAACGCACCTGTATTTCAAATCCCTTTGCCACTTCGGGGTATTTATCGACACCTGCCTCATATCCCTGCGCCTGATAAAAGGAAAAGGCGTTTTTGGTCGACCAGAGATAAACATCCCGTAACTTTGTCCGCGCCCGAATATCCGCTTCAAGATGTGCCATTATTTTTTGGCCCAGTCCCCGGCCCTCATGCCCCGGTTTGATATAAACCGCATTTATTCGGGCGTGGGTGGGGTTTTCAATGATCTGATCGCCTGCGGGATGCAGATCAACCTTGTCGGTCAGGCTCCAGCCGCCAACGGCTATGATTTCACCGTCCTGTTCGGCAACAAAGGCAAATTCAGGTATCGCAAAATGAAAGGTCGGATTGTCTTCTGATACCCATGCCGCTGTAGTCGCCGCGCCGTATGCCTCTGTACACATACCCGCAATGGAAATTTTCATAATGTCCTGAAAGGATTTTTCATCGGCTTTGGTAACAGGGCGAATGATCATTTCAGGGATTTGCCGTAAGGGTTATCGCCTTTACGCAGCATCAGGCGAATAGGCACACCAGGCAATTCAAAATCCCAGCGCAATTCATTAAGCAGATAACGTTCATAGCTGCGGGCCACATCGGCGGTACGGTTGCAGAAAATGGCAAAGGTCGGTGGGCGGGTTTTCACCTGGGTCATATAGCGCATCTTGATCCGGCGGCCTTTGACTGACGGATGGGGATGATAAGCCATTGTTGCCGCCAGCCATTTGTTGAGTTTTGCCGTACTCACCCGCCGGTTCCACATGCGATAAGCATCAAAGACGGCTGGCATCAGCTTGTTGACGCCCCTGCCGGTCAGGGCAGAGATCGGGATGACCGGAATGCCTTTAATCTGCGGCAGGGAATGTTCCAGTGTGTCCAGAATATCCTTCATCACCTCCTGACGGTTTTCCATCAGGTCATATTTATTGAGCGCGATTACCAGTGAGCGGCCTTCCTGCACGATCAGGCTGGCAATGCTCAAATCCTGTTTCTCAAACGGCATGGTCGCATCAACCATCAGCACAACGACCTCGGCAAAATTAAGGGCGCGGATGGTATCGGCGACGGACAGCTTTTCCAGCTTTGCCATGACCTTTGATTTCCGGCGCAGTCCCGCGGTGTCAAACATGCGAATTTCGCGGCCCTCGTAAAAATAGGTCACGCCGATGGAATCACGGGTCAGGCCAGCTTCGGGGCCTGTGATCTGCCGTTCTTCGCCGAGCAGATGGTTCACCAATGTTGATTTGCCCACATTGGGTCGTCCGACAATGGCCATTTGCAGTGGCAGACCGCTATCTTCCTCTGTGGCCTCGGCCTCCTCATCGCTGACCTCGCCTTTGATGGATACCGACTTGCTGATGATCTCGTCCGGCTCTTCTTCCTCTTCCAGACCGAGTTCAAGGATCACTTTGTCAAATGCCTCGATCAGTTCGGATAGACCCTCGCCATGCTCTGCTGAAATAGCAACAGGGTCACCCAAACCCAGTTCATAGGATTCATAGAGTCCGGCTTCTGCGGCCCGGCCTTCGCATTTATTACACAACAGGATCACCGGGGTCGTGCCGCGCCGTAAAAGATCTGCAAAAAACTTGTCCAGCGGGGTAACACCTGCACGGGCATCAATCATGAACAGGACAAAATCCGCCTCTTCAATGGCGATGTCTGTCTGAATACGCATACGGCTTGCAAGTTTAGTCACGCCGTCCTCTTCAAGGCCTGCGGTATCAATGGCGATGAAATCCACCCCGCCAAGGTTGGCCTTTGCCTCGCGCCGATCACGGGTAACGCCCGGTGTATCGTCCACCAGTGCCAGCCGCTTGCCCACGAGTCTGTTAAATAAAGTTGACTTGCCCACATTGGGGCGGCCTATCATTGCAACCTTGATTGCCATCTCATTTTCCACATAATAATTGGCCCGTCTTTACGCAAAACGGGCCAATAAATCAATCATAAAAGCATGTATTGGTTATCGCATGGCGATAAGTTCTGCATCGCGGGTCAGGAAATAAAGTGTGTCATTGACTACGATCGGGCCCATTTCCATATCATCTGGCAATTCCATACCACTGATAAATGAGCCGTCATAGGGCGAGATCGCCACAGCATAGCCATGAGATGATGTCACTATCAATCTATCCCCGGCCAACGTCGGCCCATGCCATAACACGGCTTCTTTCCTGCGGTCCGGGTCTTTAAATCGTTCCAGCTGACGCACCCAGCGTACAAGTCCTGTGCGGCGGGTTACGCAGACTACCTGACCCTCGGCTGTCACCACATAGATATATTCCCCCGCGACCCACGGCGTATGCTGGGAGCCAATATTCTGTTCCCAGATACGAACCCCAGATCGCAAGTCAATGGCGACCATGCGACCACTGTGGCTGATAGCATAAACTTTTCCGTCAAAAACCACTGGATGACCATCAATATCACGCAAAGTGGCCATAGCCGTCAGACGACCTTGGGTATTCAGGGTATCAGACCACAGCACCCGGCCATTTTCCACCCTCATGGCATAAAGCTCACCCGATGAATAAGCCGCGATTACCGTATTACCAACAACAGCAGGGCTTGCGGCCCCGACCAGACCGGCATTTTCAGAAATTCCCACTTCGCTCCACAGGATTTTGCCGTCCGCAGAGTCCAGGGCATAGGTCTGATTATCATGGGTCAGGGCAAATACACGGCCCTCAGCATAGGTTGGCGCACCGCGCATGGGGATACTCAACCGGGTAATCCAGATTTCTTCACCTGTGGTCTTGGATAGTGCCGCCACATGACCATAACCGTTAGTGATATAGAGTGCATCCGGTCCGGCGGTGATGCCGCCACCGTAAGAAATATTTTCAGTCTCGCCTTCTTGCTTAAATTTCTTCTGCCAGATTTTTTTGCCCGTATCTGCGTTATACGCGGAAATTTTTGACATGGAATCCATGGCATAGATAACACCATCCGTCACAACTGGCATGCTGATGATACTACGGCGATTATTTGAATCATCACCAATGCCTACAGACCAGATTTTCTTTGGATTACTACCAAGGCTTAAATGCTGCATGGAGTGATGCTGATTGCCACCAGCTTGGGGCCAGTCCTTGTTGGTGTAAGGCCGGGGAAGCTGAACCTGGAGATTGGCCAGTTCTGCATTTTCCTTCAGAGTCTGCTCAAAAGTTAGAACCGGAATGCGCTCGCCTGTCAGTTTTTTACTGTTTTTCGGCTCATCATCACTGCCGCTACAGGCGACAAGCGCCCCACAGATCACAACGATAAGGGAAAATTTTGATACTATTGTCATAGACTTATTCTCGGAAACCATATCTGGTCCATTCTTAACTATTATTCAATTACGGACTTAAAATCTTTAGCGCGGGTTTTTACTTGTTGCGGTGCTTCCAGATCCTGTTCTAACTGGGTCAAAAGGTTCTTGGCTTCTTCCCCGTTACCACTGGCCAGTGCCGCCATGGCCAACAGTTCCTTGGCCATATATTTCCAAACGTTGCCTTCTATGGTCAAAGGTGCCAGACGCGCTTTTATCTCATCATATGATGCGCTGTCCAAGGCAATCATAGCCGCCTTCAGGCTGGCGAGATCTCTGTATACCTTATCCACGCCGGCAGCCCCACCAAGCTTGTCGAGAGCGGCAATGGCTGTTTCTGTGTTACCTTTTCCAAGTTCAATATCGGCTTCTTTAAAAGCAGCAAGGATTTGATAACCGTTAACGTTGGTATCTGACAAAGCTTCAAGATTTTTCAGAGCCTCATCCATATCATTGGCTTCAACGCTTTGTTCTACCTTGCTATATTTGTCAGCCACTTTTGCATATTGGCTCTCATTATAGTTTTTCAGGGTCACATTTCCGGCCACAAACAAGACAGTCCCCACCAGAAAAGCCATCACATATGGTCCAAATTTCTTCCATACGTTCGTCAGCTGCTTATGGCGTAAGTCTTCGTCAACTTCACGAATAAATTCTTCGGACAATCAATGCTCCTGTTGTTGTCATCATTCTTTAAGCGGCACAAGATAGCGCGGGCTTGCCCAGAAGGCAATCAGGATTTAGGCTTTAATCCATATGTATGTTCTTTAGCGGGAAAATCTCTCGTCTTTACCTCATCGGCATATTGTTTTGCCGCAGAATCGATGGCCTTGCCAACTTCGGCATAACGCTTGACGAATTTGGCATTTGACGGGAAATATCCCAGCATATCTTCAACCACCAGAATCTGCCCGTCACATTGTGCTGATGCCCCAATACCAATAGTTATAATGTCCAGTTTTTCAGTAATTTCCACGGCCAGAGGCTCTGCCACCCCCTCAAGCACAACCGAAAATGCCCCTGCCTTCTGAACGGCATAGGCATCTTCAATCATATGGGTACGTTCATCATCACTTCTGCCCTGGGTCCGGTAGCCACCCATCACATGCACCGCCTGTGGTCGCAGGCCAATATGAGCCATCACCGGAATATTGCGCTTGACCAGAAATTCGATGGTTTCCGCCATGGCGGCTCCGCCTTCCAGCTTAACCGCAGCACAGCCTGTTTCGCGCAACACGCGGGAAGCATTCTTGAAAGCCTGTTCCTTTGATTGCTCAAAAGATCCAAACGGCATGTCAAGGATAACCAAAGCCTTTTGCGAACCACGCATCACAGCCTTGGTATGCTCTATCATAGTATTAAGGGACACACCGATCGTGCTTTCCATGCCGTAAAGCACCATGGCAAGGCTGTCACCCACCAGCAGAAAATCCACATGGGGATCGAGTCCGGCGGCCATGGGGGCAGTATAGGCCGTGAGCGACACCACCGGACGCACGCCCTTCAGCTTGGTAATGTCACGAACTGTATTGCGACGTATCTGGTTATCTGCATACATGGTAAACTCCTGTCACTCCCATTCAATGGTGCCGGGGGGTTTTGAGGTTATATCATAAACTATGCGGTTTATGCCACGGACTTCATTAATGATGCGGGTCGATACCCGGCTCAGAAATTCATGGTCAAAATGATAATAATCTGCCGTCATGCCGTCAGTTGACGTTACCGCCCGGAGAGCACAGACATAATCATAGGTTCTGGCATCACCCATCACACCCACGGTCCGCACCGGCAACAATACCGCAAATGCCTGCCAGATCACATCATACAGCCCAGCATTCCTTATCTCCTGAAGGTAAATATCATCGGCCTTGCGTAAAATGTCACATTTTGCCGACGTAATATCTCCCGGAATACGGATAGCAAGCCCCGGCCCCGGAAATGGATGGCGCCGGATGAAAGCTTCGGGCAGGCCAAGTTCCCGGCCCAACTCCCGCACCTCGTCCTTGAATAATTCGCGCAAAGGCTCCACCAGATCCATATTCATGCGTTCTGGTAGTCCACCCACATTATGATGGGACTTGATGGTGACACTTGGGCCACCGGTAAAAGAAACACTCTCGATCACATCGGGATAGAGCGTTCCCTGCGCCAGAAAATCAGCCCCGCCAATGGCTTTGGCTTCTGTTTCAAAAACATCAATAAACAGGCCGCCAATGATCTTACGCTTCTGTTCCGGGTCACTCACGCCCGCAAGCT
>JAJFIP010000310.1 GCA_021774875.1 Emcibacter sp. | reverse complement strand
GAATAACCAATATTAATGACATAACTGATCAGGAAAAGCCCGCCCACCATAGCGTTCCACACAAGAGAGCGCAGGCCACCATCAAACATCAGATCGGTACGAATTTTCCAAAGGTCGATACACAGCCAGATGCAGGCAATTCCAAACATAAGTCTGACAAGTCTACCTACGGGACCAGGCTTTGGCAGGGTTCCACATTCTTCCAGTTTAAGATCAGTCGTGGACACTGTTCAACTCCTTATATGATTATCGATGTATATATTGCACTGTTATGTTCAGGTTTTCTAGTAAATCCGCAATCCTTTCCTTTTAATATATATATACTTATTGTATGCCAAATAATTAAATCATTTACATCATTAGGACCAAATCAACATGCAGAGCGCCATGAATTATGATAAAACCATCGACATCGAAGATATTTCACTGATCAGACATGATGCCTGTCAGGAATTATCAGCCACAGTTGATGGTGACAGAATCTGGTTCCGTTTCCCGCTATTTCTGGACATTGAGCCAAGGGCAGAAATTTTCATGTCTTTAGCAATGGTGGAGGGCATGGTTCGCGGCATTCCGGTGCGGATCAAAGACGATATTGCCATTTCCAACAGACTTGCTCATACCTATGAAGAAATACAGGCTCTGTTAAAATCATGGAATGATGATTTTGTCATTTCGCCTATTATAGCCAAAACTACAAAGGATTTTCCACAATCACAAAATGTCATTAGCTGTTTTTCCGGCGGAATCGACAGCACATATACCTATGGCCTTTACCGGGATGACATAACACATATATTGCTAATGGATTGTTTTGACGACTGGAATGAGGAAGGAAGTTGGGAACAAAATGTAGCCAATCGACAGGCTTTTGCCGATGCGCAAGACATTAAACTAATCACTGTAGAAACCAATATTCGATATATTGGTAATAAAAGAAAATTGGATTTTGGATTATTACATGGAAGTATTGTTGCAGCAGTTGGTATCGCAATGAACCCAAAGATCTTCCTGATGCCATCTTCTTTTTCTTATACTACATTACACCCTTGGGGCTCTCATCCGCTTCTTGATCCGCTCTGGAGAACGGAAAATACCGAGATCATCCATCATGGTTGCGGTGTTTCACGTTGTGAGAAAACAAAATATATCGCGCAGGAGCAAAAATTTCTCGATCAAATTCAGGTTTGTTGGGAATCCTCCAGTACGAATTGTGGAAAATGTTCAAAATGTCTGCGTACTGCAATTGCCCTTAAAATTTTAGGCAAAAAATGCGCCATTCTTCCCGAGGCCAATAGCAAAGAACAATATAGCATGATGGCCATTGAAGATGATAATACCTCATCTTTTGCCATAGAATTAATTGATTTATGCAAAGAATACGGCGAAGTGGAAATTCAGAAATATATCGAAAAAAACTTGAAAACCTATAAAATAAAAAGTGCCACACATGATTTCTTCAAAGCTTTGGCAGGTAATCCTGGCCGTAGATTAATACGGCGGTTCAGCAATAGCAGTTGGTACAAGGAAAGAGCAACTGTCACCTCAAATAAAGTGGACAAAAAGGTGCGATAAGGACTTTTTTGCCCTCACCCGTTCAAAGTATCCTGAAAACGCATGGGCTGGCCTGTGGCTTCCTCGGCCAGTTCACCTTCCCACATGACTTTTTTACCGCGCACAAAAGTACCCACAGGTTTGCCAGTGATCTGGTTGTCAGCAAAAGGACTCCAGCCACATTTACTTTCAAGCCAATCCTCTTCAATTGTCCATTTTTTCTTCAGATCAACAATAGTCAAATCTGCGTCATAACCAACAGCCAGCCGTCCCTTGCCTGCAATGTTAAACAGTCGGGTGGGACCAGCACTGGTCAAATCCACCAGACGTTCCATGGACATTGATCCCTTATTGACAAGATCAAGCATCAACGGCAGCATTGTCTGCACTCCCGGCATCCCTGACGGGCTTTTAGGATAGGGCAGAGCCTTCTTTTCCTTTTCGTGGGGAGCATGATCAGAACCCAGAATGTCAATAATTCCAACTCTGAGTGCCTTCCATAGGCCAATGCGGTCATCTTCACCCCGGATTGGTGGATTCATCTGGGCATAGCTGCCCAATTCCTCATAACAGTCCGGTGCTGACAGGATTAAATGTTGTGGCGTGACCTCAACCGATGCTACATCCTTATAGGCCGCAAGCAGAGCCATTTCTTTTTCCGTGGTAACGTGAAGCACATGAATCCTGCGTCCCGTACGCCGGGCCAGTTCCAGAATACGGTCCGTCGCCCTGTAAGCGGTTTCAGCATCACGCCATACTGGATGTTGCTCAACCCCACCTTTTTCAGATAGATGTTTGCGTTCAATCAGTCTGTCCTCATCTTCCGCATGGATAGCAACTCTGCGGGTGCCATTTGATAATATATTGGCCAACGTCTGATCATCAGCAACCAGAAGATCACCTGTAGAAGACCCCATGAAGATTTTTACCCCACAACATCCAGGCAGTCTTTCCAGTTTATGCAGATTTTTGGCGTTCTTTTTTGATGCTCCCACATAAAAACCAAAATCACACCACATACGATTGGTTGCCCTTTTTACTTTATCATTAAGGGCCTTTGCCGTGGTAGTGGCAGGTTTGGTGTTTGGCATTTCAAAAACCGCCGTCACACCGCCCTGAACGGCTGCGCGGCTGCCACTTTCCAGATCTTCCTTGGCCTCTGCTCCAGGTTCCCGGAAATGAACCTGTGTGTCAATCACACCCGGCATAAGATGCAATCCCTGCGCATCAATAACTTCCTCTGCCTCAATATTATCAAGATGCCCAATGGCAACGATAATATCATCCTTGATGGCCACATCCGTTGCTTCTGTACCGTTATGTGATACACAGATTGCATTTTGGATCAAAATATCAATGGTCACTAGAATCGCTCCCTTTATTAAGTTATGGTACCGAGAATAACCTCATTTAGATGAATCAACAAGAAATTCCTTGAGGTATTAGGTGGTTAGGGTTCAAGGGTTATACTGTATGCGTAAAGTTCATAATGCTTTGTTCTGTTGTGGTTCACGACCGGAGCTGATTAAAATTTCCCCTGTATATCACCAATTAAAAACCACCGCAGAAATAATACCGCTTCTCTGTAATACAGGCCAGCACAGGGATTTGTTGACCCCGCATCTTGAGACTTTGGGGATGACACCTGACTTTCAACTGGATGTCATGCACAAAGGACAAAGTCTGGAACAACTCATGGCGCAGCTATTCGAGCAATTACCCAGTGTTTTCGAAAAAACTCATCCGGATATTGTTATAATTCAGGGCGATACGGCAAGTGCACTGGCCAGTGCCATCATTGCTCATAAGGAAGACTTGCCCCTGGCCCATATAGAGGCGGGCCTTAGAACCCATGATAGAACATCCCCCTTCCCGGAAGAAATATATCGGCAAAATATTTCTACCCTTGCCAAATGGCACTTTTGCCCCACGGAACAGGCGCGTCAAAACCTGCTCAGCGAAAACATAAAGTCAGAAAATATCTTTGTTACCGGCAATACATCGGTGGATATGGTTATAGAAACTTATAAAAAATCAAAAGGCAATTTATACTATAACCCTTCCCACAGGCAGGATATGACAAGACCGTTTTTCCTGATTACCCTTCATCGCCGGGAAAGTCAGGGATCGCCATTAATGAGGATAACAACCAGCTTGTTAGAATTTGCAAAAGCCAACGAGAAATTTGACTTCATCTTTCCTCTGCACCCTAACCCCGCCTCGTCCCAAATGATCAAAAGCCAGCTTGGTGCCCAGAAAAATATTTTCCTCATTTCTCCGTTACCCTATCCACAATTTGTCCGTCTTATGGCCGATGCCTATGCTATTATCACAGATTCTGGTGGTATTCAGGAAGAAGCCCCCTCGCTCAATACCCCTGTTATTGTGGTTCGCAACCGGACTGAAAGATCAGAGGGGATAAAAAGTGGCTGTCTGCGACTTGCCGGAACGGAAATGGACACCATATTAAGTGAACTGAACTTGCTTATTGATGACAAGGCACATTATAAAAGAATGCAACAGGCCCCAAATCCATTCGGTGACGGGCGGGCGACGGAAAGAATAACTGCCCATCTGATAGATATTGTAGAAAAAAGCCATGCAGAAACCCATTCCTTTACATGATAGAGCTGTCCTGACCATATCAGGCGAGGACCGGAAGAAATTCATTCAGGGATTGATTACCAATGACATCGAAAAAATATCTGAAAATACTGCTCTTTATGCGGCTCTGCTCACACCGCAGGGTAAATATCTCCATGATTTTTTTATTTCGGAGGTCGGTGATACCCTCTATCTGGATTGCGAAAGCGAAAGACTGTCTGATCTTTTCAAACGGCTGATGATGTATAGACTTCGTGCAGAAGTTGAGATCACAGATTGTTCTGACAAATATTCTATTTTCGCAACTTCAGATAACTTGGTTGGGGCCATTGTTTCCTATACGGACCCCCGACAGCCGCTCATGGGCTACCGTGCTATACATGAGGTTACGGATGAGAAGACAAATGAGCAATATGACAGACTTCGACTTAAGTTTGGACTGCCAGATGGGTCACGGGATTTTGATATTGACAAGACACTGATTCTGGAAGGCAATATGGAACAGTTAAACGGTGTTGACTTTGACAAGGGCTGTTATGTGGGTCAGGAAGTCACAGCCCGCATGAAACATCGCGCTAATCTAAAAAAACGCCTGCTGCCGGTTAAAATTGATGGCGACTTACCTGAGCGCGGTACTGAAATCACCGACGGGACAGGAAGAAAGGTTGGTGACATCAGGTCTGGTCGGGATAATATGGCTATCGGATATTTTCGGCTGGCTCTTATGGAATTTGGCACGGCATATGACTGCGGCAATGCCTTAGTCACCCCATGGCGGCCAGAATGGCTAAAGAAGGAAGATATATGAGTGATAAAACCACATGCAATTGGCCCGGAGATGATCCGCTGATGATAACTTACCATGACGAAGAATGGGGCGAACCAGTTCACGACTCACGGCAGCTTTTTGAAAAGCTCATTCTTGACGGATTTCAGGCGGGCCTGTCTTGGATTACTATTTTACGCAGAAAACAAGGCTTCTTAAAAGCATTTGATAATTTTGATCCTGAAAAAATAGCCCGCTACGGCGATAGAGATATCGAACGCCTGATGAATGATAAGGGCATCATCCGCAACCGCCTTAAAATTCTATCCACCATTAATAATGCCCAAATTTATCTGACTATGGAAAAAGAGAAAAAAGGTGGTTTTTCTGAATTTATCTGGAGCTTTACCGGAGGAAAAACCATCCAGAATGAATGGCAAAATACAGACCAGCTTCCTGCTGCTACCACAGAGTCAGAAGCCATGAGCAAAGCTTTAAAAACAAAGGGATTTAAATTCTGCGGCCCAACAATATGTTATGCCTTCATGCAAGCCGTTGGCATAGTCAATGACCATAACAGCAGTTGTTTCAGACATGCTGAGTTAAAGATAAACTGATAAATTAAAGACTGTTACTACTATCCCACAAGATATAAAAAGACACTGCAGGTTAAAATACCAAACACGACAGCCTTGAAGAATTGCTTGGGAACGTCTGTACGTTCAATCCGATATTGCATTTTTCTCTCCACACCCATTGGACTGGGCTTATAAACTCACGCTGAGTTACTATTATACGATAAAAAAGGAGGGCGCGTTATGCTCCTCCGAGTCGAGACTTTGATAAGTACATAATAATATAAAAAAGCAAAAAAAGCAATCCCACAAAAGTACTAGCTTATCGTAAATATCAGGACTCAGGCAAAAGCACCACCACGTGAGATTGTAGTATCCCGATGGATCGCAACGCAGAGCACAAAACCGATCCCCACCAGTAGAGTCAACATTGCTGAACCGCCGTATGATACCAGCGGCAATGGCACTCCAACCACGGGAACCATACCAAGGTTCATCGCCATATTAATAAACATATAGAGGAAGAAAGTTACCGCTATGCCAAAAGACAACAGGCGGCCAAACTGGCTTCTGACACTCATGCTGACTATCAGGGCATAGGCCAACAGAATAATATACAGTACCAAAAGACCAAGTCCTCCCATCAGACCAAATTCTTCCGCGAGAACCGTAAAGATAAAATCGGTATGTTTTTCCGGCAGGAAATTCAACTGACTCTGGCTTCCCTGAACGAACCCCTTGCCATAAACCCCACCGGAACCAACTGCTATTTTGGCCTGAATGCTGTGATAACCGGCCCCCAGAGGATCTCTTTCCGGGTTGAGAAATGTCAGCACCCTATTCTGCTGATAAGGCTTCATAAAATTCCATGCCCCGAATGCAACCGGGATCATGGCAATAAATCCAGCCACAAAAAGCCATAAACGCACTCCGCCACAGAATAAAATGGTAATCCCGCCAATAATGATAAGAAGAGCAGTACCAAGGTCTGGCTGCATGAGAACCAGAGCCACAGGCACCCCGATCAGAAACAGGGGCATTATCAGTCGCATATATTGCCCGGTTTCCTCCTTGGCCAGACAATGATAATAACGGGCCAGCGCCAATACAAGTGCGATCTTCATCAGTTCCGATGGCTGAAGATTCATGAATCCCAGATTGATCCACCGGGTTGCCCCCATACCAGTCTGCCCCATAACACTTACAACAACCAGCAGCATTAGCGACAGAAAATAAAAAGGATAAGCCAGAAACATCCAGACCCGAATATCAATCAAGGCGATAACGACCATGCCAATCATGCCGATCACAAAACGGATTACCTGTTTTTTGGCCCAGGGATCCACAGCGCCCCCTGCCACGGAATAAAGCAAGGCAATACCGATAGAGGCAATCATGATCACAACCACAATAATTATGATATTCAATTCCGACAATTTCTGGAACAGTGATTTTGACCGCCGCCGCCCTTGCAAACTTACCGCCATCACACCACATCCCTGCCAAACATAAATTCCAGTACATCTCTGGCAATGGGGGCGGCTTTTGTGGAACCACCACCGCCATGCTCTACAATAATACTGATCGCATAACGGGGATTTTCCAACGGGCCAAAGCCGACAAAAAGCGCATGGTCACGCTCTATCCAGGGCTTTTCCTCGTTTTTGAGCACCCTGACATCACGTTCACTTTTTGAAATGCGCCGGACCTGAGCTGATCCGGTTTTTCCACCGAAAGACATGCCCTTCTGTGTCATTCTCTGGGCGTAGGCTACCCCTGTTGGTGAATTGACCACCGCATCCATGCCTTTCAGAATAATATTCATATTCCGCCGATTATAGGGAATGACTTGCGGTTGCTCAGATACTCCGTCAGTCTCTGATAAAAGAATCCGTGGCATCACTGCCCTGCCCCCGTTTACCATACGTGCTGTCATGACACAAAGTTGCAGTGGAGTGGCCAGAACATCGCCTTGGCCAATACCTACATTGGCTGTATCCCCGCCCTGCCATCGAACCCCACGGGTCGCAATTTTCCATCCCTTGGACGGATTTAGGCCTTTTTTTTCACCGGGAATATCAATACCAAATTTATTGCCAAGTCCAAAACGCTCGG
>JAJFIP010000309.1 GCA_021774875.1 Emcibacter sp. | reverse complement strand
TTCTCTTTTTCATCCTGTCGGGTGCACCATTTGTTTTCAATGACTTAGCACTCATTTTATTTCCTTACCTTCCCTTTTTTGCCTTGGTTTGCAGAACGGTTTGTAGAATTTGTTCTACGTGCGTTCTCTAACTTGATCATGGCGGCATCGGCTTGAGTGGGCGTTCTGGCCAAATAACGACCGATGATAATCTCTGCTGATTTGGGTGAATGTCCGGTAATGGCGGATATTTGCGGTATCGTACAATCTGCATCCGCAAGTGCCGTTACTGTTGTCCCTCTGAGATCATTAAAGGTGAGACCATCTAAGCCAGCTTCCTTCGTAATCCGCCGCCACTCATGGCGAAAATGGTCCGCTTTCCACGGTTGGCCATCTGGCCGGGTTAGGATTGTAGTAGCCTCCACTTTAATTTTTTTGCGTTTTGCTCTGACCTGTCTAAGGATTCGTTTCAATTCCTGAGTAGCTGGAATAGAAACTTTCACTTTCCCTTTGGACTGAATGACGTTGATGTATTTGCCGTCAAAGTCTGCCCAAGTGAGTTTTAATAAATCACCCTGCCTTTGTCCTGTGTCACGGGCCAGAATGAGGGCAAATGCTATTTCAGGTGTCGCTTTTGTCGAGAAAGTTTGAGACATTCTCCGGCAACCATATCTTTTCAGATCGATCAGCATGATAGGTGCGGCCCGGGTTGTATACATGGTTTGCCTCAATAAAATTTCTATTCAATGCCCATGATAGAATTAAGGACAACACAGTAATTGTATAATCAGCTTGGCGCTTGGACTTCTTTGAAAGTTGGTCCCGCCATTTCAGAAAATTTGATCGAATGCTCGGATAGTTCAGAGCAGGGATTGGCAAGTTTCCAAATTTATTTTCAATCTTGGCAATATGTAAGAGGTAATCTTTCCTTGTCCGGTCACTCTTTTCTGTGAAGTCAGGGCTTGTCTGATACTGCTGAATTATTGCCTTGAGAGTACCTTGATTTCGATTTGTACTTTTAATGGATGCTTGGGCTGCATGAAATGCGGCTAGGAATTCATCTGAATGCGGGTCATCGGGTAATCGGGAGTTGGTTGCCCGATGGTAATAGAATACCCTGATAGTGCCATCAGCGAGCGGTTTTTAAACCCTGTTAATGCCCTTGTGCTTAAACCTAACCATTTGCAGCACTCCACACATCATAAGCCGCCTTAGAAGCGTCTTGTGATTTTCTAGCATTAATTCTCATAGAAGCTTGTCGCACATCATGCGCGGAATAATATTTTCCATGGAAAGGTTGGGGTAACTTCCCTTCACGAACCCAGTCGCCAAATTTTTTTGAAGAGAGACCGCACATTGATGATGCTTCTTTTTTCGTCCAGAAGATACGGTCTTTGACATCCACTAAAATTTTGGAATATTCGGGTTGGTGTGGAAAATTGCTCATCCATTTTCTCCATCACATGGATTCAATGATTGAACAGACTGGGGAATCCCAGTAGTATGAGGGTGCAAATATGGTTTCATAATCCATGTTCTCCAATATGTTTTATTTTAATCATTATTTGTCTCTTTCTGAAAGCCTGGGTTTGGTTGATAGCCTTCCGGGCTTTCTTTATTTTCTGGATTAAGCATTTTAAAAGTGGTCATATCGAATTCTATAATTTCACCAGTTTCAAGATCTTTAAATGATCCGATGCTTAATTTTGAAGCACGCCATTCGCGGAGCATACTCTCTTCCCATTCTTCATCATCAGCATTTTTCAGTCTATTTAACAGCCGTTCAATTATTGGACCGATTGTGCTTGGTGGGAGACTTTTTGCAATTCTATCAATTGCCTGTCCCAACGAATATTTATGAACCATATGGTTAAAGGGTGCAGAGTCCTCTTTAAGATCGGCAAGGCTACCCGTTTCATTAATATCATATACCCAACTGACCTTACGTTCGGCACTAAGGCCACTTGGCATGCTGATATTTTTCCACACATCAAAATAAAAATTACCCATTTGAAGCATACGTAGTTCGTAGGATTCATGTCTCGCTTTAGTATTTAAAAGCTCAGAAAATAACCACTTCTTATCTTCTGACGGGTTTTCTTTATCAAGGTTAACATGGTCCAAAATAAGGTCCAGACCGCTTCTTAGAATATTGCAGTCTTTAAGGGCTGTGCCAAGCTGTGCTTCTAACCACCGAACCATTGGATGATTAATGATTAGTTCCCAGCCTTCAAATTCTGCATAATTATCATAACAGAGAGAAGCAAGTAATGCAGTTTGAGGGTCAATAGCAAGAACAGCGCAGAGACGTGCCAAATTCCCTGACCTTATAGTAGGTTCATCGAGCCAGGCAAATATCTAATGGCTTTCCAGAGGGCGCTGCTAACATTCCTTTAGGCTGGGGACTACCTCTTTCAGCATTCAAAGTTCAGGTCGTAAGTTTGCATCAGTTGATCAAATTTGGCATTTTTTTTCTGAAGGCAATAGTTCTTGGCCAGGTTCATAATTATTTCAAGGTTGTCTTCCTTATCGATGCCTACCAGCCGCTTATTTAATGCCAGCAATTTGATCAGTATTTTTTCCTGAGCTTCAAGCTGGTCTGTCAGTCCGTATAGCCCATGCAACTGTGTCAGATAATGAAGTTTCTTGTAATCATCTTTTTTACTATTCGAGAGCCCGGAAATATTTTCCAGCACAATCTGGGCTGACCTATGATAATTTTTCTGTGAAATAAGATATTTATAATAGAGAAGTCGGCTTAACACCGCCGTATCATGATCTGGCTTAAAATGTTTTTTTGAAAGTATGTAGGCTTTTTTGACCCGATCTGAAATTTCTCCGAGCCGTCCTGCTTTATCATAATATCTGTTCAGTGTTTTAAGGCGGCTGATATAATTTATATTATGCTGCCCATACAGAGCTTCTGTGCCACTTAGCATCTGTTCGCCATATTTTATAGCTTGAAGCCATTTTTGACCCATGGCAGCCTTATCTGCTTTTATTGCGGCCTTTCCTACTTTCTTTTCAGTCCAAGTAATTTGTCCTGCAAAAACCTGATCAACATTCTCTAAACTCAATGAAAAAAGCATAAGGAAAGAAAGATATAGCAATCTTCGTTTCACGCGTTTACACCCCTTTGGTATATCTATTGTTGTATTTTTACTCATCATAGCTTTAATTCTGGGCAGATGGAACCATCATGAATATATTTATTGGGTTTTGAGACACATTGGAACATAGCGAAAAAATAAATTGGGTATTTATTGAAATTATGGAAACTATTCCGACTGTTCACGTCTGCGTATATAAATAGTTTGGGAATGTTTTCCTGAAGGCCTGTTAAAACCCGATATTTTAGCACAATTAGCAGCATATATAGTGGGTGATGAGAAACTTGAGACATGATGTGTTATTATAGACATCATGTTCGAAAGGACAAAATGATGAAACTGCCTACGAAACTATCAGGCTGTGAATTGAGCGAGGTGCAATTAACAGATTTTGCGCGGCTCTATTCGGTGGCCCTGATGCGGTACTTCTTGAGGCGCGGTTGTCAGAAAGCCACCGTAGATGATCTGGTACAGGATGTATTCGTCCGAATTGCCGGACGGGCCTCCGGCGGTAAAATTGATAACCCAGAAGCCTATATTATGCGTTCTGCAGCAAATGTTTGGCGGGATTTTTTGCGCAAACGTCATACCCACGCACATACGCATCACATTGAATATGAAGAAGGCCACCATGCCCAGTCAGGCTACTCACCGGAAGATGTATGTGAGGGGCAGGAAACAATTTACCAGTTTATTGAAGCGTTGAATGACTTGCCGCCGCGTACCCGGCAAATTTTTATGCTGTGCCGCTATGAAGGCATTAAACAGAAGGCAGTAGCAAAAAGGTTAGATATTTCAGAGAGTTATGTCTCCAAACATATGTTGAAAGCCATCACCTATTTAGCGCACTGCTTTGGGAATGAGAAATGAATATTATCAAAACTTTAAACAAACATAAATCGGTAGAAGATTTGGCGGCTATTTGGTTCTTGCATTTGTCCGAACCAGATTGTAGCAAGAGAGATCGTGCAGCTTTTGAGCAGTGGCGATCAACTGCTCCTGCACATGCAGAAGCCTATGATCGTATTGAACGCTCTCTTGTATTTGCAGATCGACATAGTTCACACCCGTTACTTGCCGATTTGATGGACGAGATTCTGGCCGAAACTGAACCGGAGAAGACAAAAAAAGGCTGGTTCGTAGCGAGTGTTGCACTTGCCGGCACTGTCATGATTGCGGTCATGGTCTATATGTTTATTCCACTGGGTATCAGTGGAATTGTGGTCCATGATACCATTATTGGGGAGCGTTCCACTATTGCTTTGTCTGATGGCTCCACGGTTATTTTAAACACAAATTCACGAATTGAGGTTGAGTATACAGATGACCAACGTAGTCTCACTCTCCTGCGCGGTCAAGCGATATTTGAGGTGGCAAAAAACAAAAACTGGCCTTTTGTAGTTGAGGCGGGAAACCAACGTATTACAGCTCTTGGCACCTCATTTGATGTCAGACTGGATCAGGAGCTTGAGGCTGTAAAAATTGTGTTGGTTGAAGGCCGGGTTGCCGTAGATGAATTTCTCTTAATCGGACCTAAGTCACAACAGAAAGCTATCCCCTCCAAGCGTATAGAACTTAACGTTGGGGAGCGTTTAATCGCCTCTGCGGGCGTGCCCCGTACAGCAGTGAAAATAAATCTTGACAAAGCTATAAGCTGGAAGAGTGGTAAAGTTATTTTCAGGGAAGAATTCCTGACACAGGCAGTACGGGAGGTCAACCGCTATAGTACGGAAAATATTCGCCTTGCCGATGATCCCCGGGTCAGGAATCTGAGGGTCAGTGGAATTTTTAATACAGGGCAGGTAAAATCCTTTGTTTATGTGTTGGAAAGCACCCATAATCTCACGGCACAGCGCACGAGTAAGAATGAAATCACACTCATATGGCATGAACAGTAATTTTATTAACGAAATGAGGAAACTTTTTATTATTTGCACGTCTACCTAACCACAAGGGTCAAAAATGATCTTTGGTGTTAAAGCCAATGGGAGAGAATGAAAATCATGTGTAACGTAAAATCAATAAAGTCCTTAAAGCGTCTTGCACTGGCCGGATGTGCGGTAATCGCCTTATCACAGGGAACCGCCTCTGCCGAAGGGCCGAGTGTCCAATTCGATATTACCACACAAGATCTTGCTGCGGCACTGAATGAATATGGTCTGCAAAGCAATCAAGAAATTTTCTTTAAAGAAGACGAACTCCAGGGATTGAAAGTAAGGGCGCTAAGAGGGTATTATGACCCGGAAGTCGCTCTGATATATCTTCTTGAATCCACCGATATTAATTACCGCAGGAATAAACTTGGCACAATCCTGATTGGGTCTGCCTCTGATTCCCTAAAGTCGGGCATTCAAAAAATATTATATAATACAAATACTGACTATGAATCTGATATTACTGTTTATGAGGAAGACGAAAAAGTTGATGAAACAGCTGTCTTTGAAGAAATCATTGTCCGGGGAATTGCCCGCAAAATTAGACCGGATGACCAGAGCAGTGCGACAGGATTGAATCTGTCTCTCATCGAAACGCCACAGGCTGTGACGGTGATCACCTCCGAAATGTTGAACATGATTGGCGCAAGCTCAGCATATGAAGCAACCGATCTTATCCCGAACGTGCAGCGTGGCGGTTTTGGCTTTGGCCTGCAGCAAGTCAACATGCGCGGCATTTTTAATCTCACGCGTCGCGTCAACGGCATCGAACTCGACAATAGGTTCACCTCGATTCGGAGTTTTGCTGCGGAACGTATAGAGGTCGTAAGAGGTCCAGCGACTGCTATATATGGCGTGACCGGCGGTTTTGGTGGCGAAATCAATTCAATCCTGAAGAAGCCGAAAAACGAGTTAGGACTTGAAATAGGAGCGGAATTCGGCAGCTATGATTCCAGCCAGTATACCATAGACCTCACCGGCCCGATAGCAGGTGAAAAGCTTTCCGGGCGCATCGTCGCATTGTATGAGGATTATGGTTTGCCCCTTGACATCGAGGGTGTCGATTTATCAAATGAACAGTATATGATTATGGGGTCCTTGGATTGGCAGGCAACGGATAGTACTATAGTTCGCGGAACTTACTATCATCAGGCCCGCGATGTGGACCCCTGGGATGGTGGCGCGTTGATTGATAACGGGGACGGCACTCTTTCCTTGCCTGATGTGAACCCAAGACAATGGTATTTTTCTCACCCTGATCAATCCAATGAAAAAACAAGTTGGGATTTAGCCATGCTTGAAATAGAGCATGAATTCGATAACGGGTGGTATTCAACTACGAAGGCCACCTGGGACCAGTATGACCATGATCTCGAGTATTTCTTTCCCTTTGGTCCGTTTGGCGGCTTCGCGTTGGCTGACAATGAGGTCTATATCTATTCTTATGATGTAGAGCGCAGTGGTGAGCAACTGACCTTCAGCCAGTCTCTCGGTGGTGATTTTGAAATGTTCGGACAAGAACATCAGTTCTTTTTTGCTGTCGAATACCAGGATGATGTGACCCCGAACAGATTCGAATTGCTCAATTCCCAATTTCAGGGTTTTGCTACGATTGACTGGTTTACGGAAGGCGTATTTGACCCCGCAATAGGGCCACAATTCTCCGACGGTACGCCGTTTTTGCCGATTGGTGGTGACCGCGAGGCACAATTAGGGGTGCGTCAGGAAACCTTTGAGGATACATCGGATTTGAAGCTGAATCTGCAAGTCCTGCTTAAGCCAACCGAAAAGATGCAATTATTGTTGGGCGTCCTTTATCAACATAACACAACGACCAATAAGACGACGATAATCGGTGGAAATGAACAGGCCGACCCTCGTGTGCAGAATACAAGTTTTGATAAAACAATTTTTCGTGCCGGCCTGACTTACGATATTGTCGATGATGCCGGAGTGATTGATGACGCGCGCATATACTATAACTTCAGTGAAGGGTTCGAGCCGCAGATTATTGATGACGTGGACGGCAATGAAATTCCCCTGCCACAAACCATGACCCAGCATGAAGCGGGCATCAAGGCAGAGCTGTTTGATTCTGCCATCGGGACGTCTTTGGCAATCTTCCATTACAACATCTCGAACATCGCCGTGCGAAATTCTAATCTCGGTCAATTCGGTGGGTTTGGTGCTTTTGCGCCAGGAGGATCTCAGAAAGCCACCGGCGTAGAGTTTGAAATTGCCGGTGAATTTCTTCCGGGATGGAACGTTATAGCGAACTACGCATTTATGGATGCAGAAGTGACTGACCCGGGATTTCTGCCGCCCATTGCACCAGTAACGACCCCGAGACATTCGGGCGCTTTCGCGTCGAGTTATGAGTTTCTTGAAGGCCCTCTGGACGGTTTGCGGATTGGGGGATTGTTAAAATTTAGTGGAAACTATACCTTCGCCACCCCACGCAATAACAACCGGTTCGGAGACGTCCCGCTAAACGAGGGCAGTCACGTCAGATTTGATCTGAATGGGTCCTATAAGCCAAGTGAAGGTCCTTTGGAAGGCGTAGAATTCTATTTCAACTGGGTCAATGTGTTTGATGAGGATATTCTCGTGTCAAAGCAGGGACATCCCGGATTCGGTATTATGTTCATTGACCAGCAAACGGTGAAAGGTGGCGTGCGCTATCGCTTTTAGATAGACACGCGGCAATAGGGCGCACGTTTGCCTGTTGCACATTAAAGTGTTTCTTCAAAAACGGAGGCAGGTTTTTGAGCCAGAAAGTGCATAAAAAGAATTGGAGCGCTCCCGCGATTCATAGATAAGCGGAAGTGCTCCAATCGGTTTCAAGCAGAATCTTTCTGTTCTCATTGTTGATTGGCACTCCATCATCGATGGATATTACGTCAGCAAGGTCTCGGATAAGCCAGATGTTATTATTGCAGGAGTGGGGCCAGGATTGACGCAAGCGGTTCAAGGTGCTGCTTATAGTTATGCCAGCGCTGCACGGAGCCTTTATAGATTGGTTGGCGCACCTGCCACCGGCTTGGCGTACGTACATCGCGTTGCGTATCGTAAAATGACAAGCACTTATCTTCCCAATCAAGACTACAATATTCCA
Source organism: Emcibacter sp. (assembly GCA_021774875.1). Lineage (GTDB taxonomy): Bacteria > Pseudomonadota > Alphaproteobacteria > Sphingomonadales > Emcibacteraceae > Paremcibacter. Next base: position 2,810 of record JAJFIP010000309.1, on the reverse strand, counting down.
GCAATGAGCGCACATTCGGCTCCGTATCATTGACTAAATCCTCATACTGCAAGTCAAATATTTCTATCGGAAGCACCCGTTGCCAGTGCTGCATTAATCGATCATATTCAAGATAATATTGGCCCAGCGTATCAAGCTGATTGGCAAAATGGATACGGTCTGAAAAACCGGTAAAATAGCATGACAGGCAATTATCGAGCGGATGGCGTCGACAATGCACGATACGTGCGTTGGGAAATATTAATGCGATCACGCCAAGATGCATGAAATTGAACGGAAGTTTATCGGTAACCCGGGCAGCCTTGGATGATATTTTGTCAAGATGCTTCAGATAATGCTGCGCCATCTTGCGCAGACCTGTCTGGTCGACCGTCTTCAAACCGCGTGGGTATGGTAGGCCGGAACTGGATAATTCACCAATCTGATAGCTTACATTCAGCAACATTGACAGTTCGCCGCCCGCCGAAACTCGGGAGTGGCTTGCCAGGATCTGTTCGGTCAGCGTGGTTCCCGAGCGCGGCATGCCGACTATGAATATGGGACGCACTGAAGAAACACCCGAATGAATTGCTGTCTTGTAAAAATCCGCCGTCAGAACTGCTGTAAGTCCATCGATTGCTCTCTTGAAACCATCACTGTTGAAGGTGTTTCGTGCTGCCTCAACATCATAACCCAGCCGCAACCTTCGGAATGCCTCATCGTAATCTTTCTGCCGATCATGATAATGTCCCAGCGCTATATTCAGCCGAACACGCCCCTCCTCTGGCGTTCGAGTGCTGTCGGCCAATGTCTGCGCTTTCTTGACCATATGTGGCTCAATATCCCCTTCACGGATTTGCAGCAAACGGGCAAGTGCTGCCGGGTCGTTCTCCTCCCTGCGGAGCACACTCAGATACTGCATTTTTGCCTGTTTGAATTTTCCTATAGATTCATACGCGTCACCAAGCCCGAGACGAATGCGGCGATCGTTCGGGTCCAGCCGCATCGCATTGTGATAGGTTTCAATTGCTGCGGAAATATCGCTCGATTTATGTTGTACTTCCGCCAAGGGACGCAAGACAGCAGAAGAATTGGGCTTTAAAGCCGCCAACCGTTCAAGCAATGGACGTGCCTGGTCGAACTGGTTGAGGTTCCGATATGCCTGCGCAAGATTATTAAGGGCATCGGGGTGTTCAGGGGCGAGTGCCAGTGCCTGCGAGAGAGCATTTATGGCCTTTTTCAGGGCGCCGGTTTTAATGCGCACCATCCCAAGATCGCTCCATGCATTGGCATTTTTCGCATCACGTTGTACGGAACTGTTGATTAGCTGTTCTGCTTCACCAAAGCGTTTTTTCTGATATTTCACCAGTCCCAGATAATGCATCGCCTGTGCATCTTCCGGGTTCTTGTTCAGCAGTTTCTGATAAATTGTAGCCGCAGCATCGACCTGCCCCTTGCGGTGCAGCCTTATGCCGTTCTGTATTGTCACATTATGTTGCATGAGGGTTTACCGCCTTTTATCTGGATCGCCGCCAATTAGGCAATTCACCGATATGCCGCCTGCATTAATATCGCCGTCCCGGGGCGGCTGCGGAATTTTGTGGCGTGTCTTTACTTCCGTCTCGATCCCCGCCACGAGACCTTGACCCAATGTCATCGCCTGGTCGGCAAAGGCATGGGCGTAGAAGGTTAGCAGATCACGCCCCAACTGAGGATCTTCAGCGTAAGCGATTTCCGCCAGCCGCTCTATCCGAGAGCGCTTGCCCAACAATTCAGCTTCAAAAGCTGTGAGTGTCTTTTGCACGCGTTCCAGATTCTCTTCAGGAAAGGCGCAGGTGTAATACATAAGCCGTTTGAACAATCGCCCGGCAAATTCCGTCGCTTCTCTCAGTTGATAGTCGGGGTTAATAAAAGTAGAACTTGCGTCTTCGGACAGATAGCGATGCTGACCATATTCAGGCGGCACGTCCTGAACGCCAATCCACCATGGCAGAAATGGTGCCGTTACGGAACCGGTGGGCGCAACCCACAACAGTGCCAATTCGGGATGCGGCAGTTTTGAGCGCAGATGAGCAACCTGTCCATAGCCGGCATGATCATCGGCGATACGTGGATCACGAACCATTGCCATCATATCCTCAACGGAGACCGGAGCCATGGCCTTCAGTTCTGCCTCGACATCGGCAGGCGACAGAAATTTGAGGCCTGGCGCACGCATGGTCCCGCCAAGACCATAAACGCGATCGGCATTAAACGGCTCCCCCGAATCCGGATCGTACCAGCCTTGCTCCACAGCGAACGAAATTAAATTTCTGGACCCTATAAAATCCGGATTTGTCAGGTAATCAGCTGGTATGTCACCCATATAGCCCGGATAACTGACACGCACTTCGTTCGGTCCAAGTCGTTCGGCCACCCACAGTCCCTGGCCACCGGCAAATTGAATAACGATCCAGCCCTCCTGCGGATCGGCAATAAGATGTGAGTTTCCGCCGTAACTTGTATAGCCATGAGCATCGATCATTTGCCCGATAATCTCCACGGCTTCACGCGCCGTTCGTGCACGCTGCATCGCAATTCGCGCCAGATCGCTATAGCTGGGACCGGTCTGGTCTGGCGGTGTCATTTCTCTGAGTTCTTTTCGCGATGGCGACCAAACATCACGGATGGCGACCTGGTGAATATTGAGTCCGCCATTGGTGATCGGTGCTGGAAAACCGGCAAAGCTGGTATAACTCATGGACATATAACGGAAAGTGCCGGGAATTTGTGGAATTTGCGACAGACGTGCTGGAAGTCGCGCATGCTCAGTTGCGCCCACAGTGATTTTT
>JAJFIP010000308.1 GCA_021774875.1 Emcibacter sp. | reverse complement strand
TATCCCGGTCCGCATATCCCAGCCGCTCTGCTTCCAGAATAATATGAACCGCTGTTTCCGAATTAGGGATCATGGATTTCAAATCAAAAGACTGTAACATCCCCAATATGGATGCCACGGCCCCGCCACCTGAAGAAGGCGGTGGCATACCGCAAATGGTCCAGACCCGATAAGGACCACAAATGGCCTCGCGCTTTTTAGGTTGATAATTTGCCATATCCGCCAGAGTCAATTGACCTGGATTAAACGCGGAGTTATTGACTGCCGCGACTATTTTTTCCGCCAGTTCCCCCTTGTAGAAGCCATCCGGTCCCTTTGCCGCTATCAGTTTCAGACTTTTGGCATATTCGGGAGTTTTCAACAGATGACCAACTGGCCATGGTTCGCCCAAAGAGTTAAAAAAATACTCTCTCGTCGCCTTCATTTTAGGAAGCAGGGGATCTCTGGCGACCAGAAAATGCAGACGCGGCGAAACCTTAAACCCATTTTCAGCCAGCTGTATTGCCGGAATAAACAAATCTTTCCATGGTAACTTGCCATGATTTTTATGGGCCAGATACATCATGGCGATCACGCTCGGGGTGCCCACAGAACGTCCACCCAGCACGGCATCATAAAAACCTTTTTTCTGGGTGATGACATCCATGAACATATCCGGGGTTGCCGCCGCTGGCGCCATTTCCCGACCATCATAGGCAGTGATCCGGTTATTTTCCGCCGCACCCGAATCATAATGCATCAGGAACGCGCCGCCACCAATGCCCGAGGATTGCGGTTCCACAAGGCTAAGTACAAGCTGCACTGCAATGGCCGCATCAACCGCACTGCCGCCAGCCTTCAATATCTCCATTCCGGCCCGCGCCCCGTGGGGATTGGCCGCAACCACCATCTGGCGGGAGTCGCTAAGGGCAGTGCTGGTCGCAATAAGACTCAAAGCCAAGAACGAGCAAAAATGTCTAAAAAAATACTTTGTCATAATAGGGAAATTCCAGAATTTATTCATTGAGGTCGGTGATGTCATCAAGACGGCTACGGGTATGGTCTAGATATTCCGCTATCTCCATCATAAGGTTACGGCCATTTTCTGCCAAAATTTTATCGCCATCACCAAGCGCATTCACGGCCCTACCCATATTATTTTTCAGATTGGCAAGGCGCGACAGGTAAAGCTGCATAGTCCGCAAGGCAACCTGTCTGTCATCCGCCGTACCCGTCTCCTGCATAAGTACGACAAAACCCGCATCAAGGGCTGCTATGCTGTCATGATACTTCTTAGCCGCTATCCGCAAGGTAGTTCTATGGGCATCTGTATCATCATCTGATAATGGATCAGATGATACGATGAAGGGCGGATCAATAACTATTTCGCCGGAGTCATCTGTTTGGCTGTTTACCGGCAGTGGTTTTTGTCTTTCCCTGGCCATCTGATCCCATATATCATCTGCATTGAGTGACGAAGATACATCTTTATCGGACCCAGAGCAGGAGGCAAGAATCATAAGTAGAATGAACAACAGTAAATTCTCTAACTTATTCTGTATGCACATGTTTTTCTGTTTCTTCTTATTTAAGCAGTGACTGCCTGTTGTCTGTTCGGGGCGAGTGTATGCCATGATCGTGACCAGAACAAGTCCGGCTCTGATCAAATTTGGCATAATTAGACAAAAAAATCACAGCCTTTAAGAAAATGCCTTGCAATCCCTGCCCGATAACAGTAGCTTCCGCGCCACGGGACATAAAGAATTCCCGTAATTAATGGTTCAAGCGCTCGTAGCTCAGCTGGATAGAGTACTTGACTACGAATCAAGGGGTCGGGAGTTCGAATCTTCCCGAGCGCGCCATTAGTTCAAAGGTCCGAACCGGTAACTTGGGTAACATTCTATCTCTGAAGAGATTATACCAGTTTTACATTGCCCTACTTAGGCGTAACCATGAAAAAATACCCTATTCAAATTTTAATTTTTTCTGTCATTGGTGCACTTGTGGTTCTGGTACTATTAATTTTGCATCTCTTCAATATCCTCATTTTGGTCGAAGATTATATTTATTTGATTATCGCCTATGGCATTTTTCAAGTCATAGCATTGATATGTTTGGGTCTACTGGGTTTTGGCATCTGGCGCAAAAACCGTAAGGATGAAAAAGAACAACATTATCAGAAGAATATTCACAATTAGAGGAATAGCAATGAAGTTCACTACACAAGATAATTTTGCCGATGCAGAAATAGAAAAAACGCTAGCCGTTGTCAGGGGCAGTACCATCAGGGCCAGAAATATCGGCAAGGATATTATGGCGGGCCTGCGTTCTATCGTCGGCGGAGAAGTCACTGAATATACCAAACTTATGGCAGAATCCCGGGAACAGGCCATGGACAGAATGATTGAAGCCGCCAGGGAACTTGACGCCGATGGCGTTGTTGGTATCCGTTTTACCACGTCTGCCGTCATGTCGGGTGCTGCGGAATTACTGGTATATGGTACGGCTGTGAAATTAAAATAATAAGCCACGGACCTAACCGGATCAGGTTTCATTCACTAAGATGAAACAGAGTTTGGAGAATATTCCGCCTTTTAGATTTTACGGTTACTAATATCAGATAACATACTGATTTTAAATACTATCTCAATAAATACCAGTCCTCAACATTTCATTTTGAAATCCTTTTTGAATTATTTTTCATATAAGTTTCCTTGACAATTATAGTTTGTTTTGGTATTTAGCTAATTACCGAATTAATATTATTATGCAAACTGATAAAGGAATATTTCCGATGAAATATGAACTAAATATACAAAATAGCTGCTTTACTATTTTGGTTTTTGCTTGTTCCATTCTTGGTCTTCCCGATTTCACACAGGCACAGACAGTCACCGAAAATCATCAATGGTTGGTACAGGATGTCGCGGTGAAGGCAACCCTGCTGAGACCGGAAGGATCAGCAAAATATCCTGCCGTGATTTTTGTCGCCGGGAGCGGGCCTACAGACCGGGATTGGAATTCACTTGCTATACCAGGTCAAAACGGAACGGCAAAACTTCTGGCCGAGCAATTATCACAGCTGGGCATGGTCACATTTCGTTATGATAAAAGAGGTTCCGGCCCTAAGTTTATGGAACATGCCAAACAACTTGCCGGAAAAATGTCTATGCAGGGATATGTGGACGAGCTTGCCGGTGCTTATGGGATTTTAAAAACTCATCCCAATGTGGATAGCAGCAAGATTTTGGTCTTGGCCAATAGTGAGGGGGTTTTGCATTCACTGAATTATCAGAATTCTCAGGCAAAAGACAAGCATTTTGCCGGTTTGATTCTGACCGGGGCCCCCGGCCATCCAATATATGAGATTATCAAGACTCAACTCGACCCCCAGATAGCCCAATTTCCAGACAGTGATAACTTGAAAAATAAAATATTTAACGCCATTGATGACATTCTTGACGGCAAAACCGAAGTCGATCTCGAGGGAGTTCCGGATGCCTTTAAGAATGTAATTATGGCATTTCTTCAAAAGGAAGCCCGACCCTTCGTTTATGAACTTCTGAAGGCGGAACCGCTGGAAGCATTCGCCAGAGTATCAGAGCCAATGTTGGTTATTATTGGCAAAAAAGACGTCCAGATAAAATGGCATGACGACGGCAAACTTCTGGAACAGGCTGTCAAACCAGCTCAGAATGTGACTTTTTCCTATCCTGAAAATGCCAACCATGTGCTAAAACATTATGCAAAACCCATCAAGAGTTCCACACCAGCGGAATTGATGATGGGCTATAATGGCGAAGGCACTCATCTTGATGAGGAAAGTTTGCAGGTCATTGTTAACTGGTTACAGACTAATGGCTGGTTGAATATGCAGAAATTATAAGAAGACAATAACTATGCCCATCACATCAAACTTTACTGCTGCCCTGAAAGAGGTCAGTGAATATTGGTCGCCGAAAGTAGTGGGCAGGATCAATGACCAATATGTTAAGGTAGCAAAAGTCCTCGGCCAACTGGTCTGGCATAAGCACGATAACGAGGATGAGATGTTCTATATCGTTAAAGGGAACTTGCGCATTGAATATGAAGATCAAGTCGTAGAATTGACTAAAGGTGATTTTCATATTGTGCCGCGAAATACCATGCATAATCCGGTGGCAGAAGAAGAATGCTGGATAGTTCTTATTGAACCGATTGCGACAAAACATACAGGCGATGTTGAAACCGATCGCACTAAACCTATCGAAGACCAGTTGACTTAGGCCTTTCGCACTGTTCCTAAATGCGATAAAAATATAATATGGACATACTCATTATGGAAATTCTGCTCCCCGGCATTATTATTGCGGGGATGCACTTCTGGATCGGAAGTTATCCGAAACCATTTCCATCGTCCGCAGACAAAAAACGAGAGATCATTGAAGTCCTGTTGATGTGGGCTTTTGCTCTGGTCGCATTAATGATATTCATGTCAACCCTTGACCCTGAAGATATGCAAGGGGTGCCTTCAGGATCATTGATGATCGCCAATGTAGCTTATCTGATTGCACCCTTTGTCCTCGTACCTCTGGCCTATGTGGTTTATGTCCAGAAATGGACCTTGGCGGATCTGGGGTTTGGCAAGCCGCGTTCCTGGCCAATGATTTTATTTGCAGTTATTTTATTTGGTGTGTTGGCTGCTCTTTCCGGAATAGAAGAACCTCTGCCGTGGTCATTGCTTGGGTTCGCAGTTTATCAACCAGCCTTCACTGAGGAATTCTTTTTTCGTGTCATCCTGCAGGGTAAACTGGAACGGGCCATCGGGCAGAAATGGGCCTGGTTTTATGGAGGCATCCTGTTTGGATTAATCCATCTGCCGCTTGATTTTTTTGGACCGCAGTTCTATGCCCACGGCGAAAATTTTATGGCGTCATTTATCACGCTTTTGGGACAGATTACTGCAGGCTGGATATTTGGTATCATCTATTCCAAGACCCGTAGTATTTTACCCGGCATGTTCGCCCATTATATTACAGATGGTCGGCTGGCTTCGATCATATTGCACCTGACACCATAAGTAACCGTTCATTACTGTAGGAATCTTCCGCTATGGCTCACATAAAAAAGCCCCCACATCGGTGGAGGCTTTTAAATATGCTGCAAAGAATAATATGTGAAGCATGGCTTATCAGTATGTTTCAACCTCAATATGAACCGGTACCGAATTCGATACGATGTCATACACGGGCGAGAATTTTGTCAGTGCATACAGCTCTTCCGCCGCAGCATTGCTTTTAACCCGCATTTTCACGCGAATGGTCTGAAAGCCCTGACGAACATCATCCGACATTCCAAGAAAACCACGCAGATCAAGATCACCTTCCAGCTCTGAACTAACTTCGGCCACGGCAATATTGCGGGCCGCTGCATGATATACCATTGTCGTGGTAAGACATCCGATTAGCGCGTGCAAAATATACTCAACCGGATTAGGTGCCTCGCCCTCTCCCAGAAGAACAGGCGGTTCAGCATTATCAATGCTAAAAGGCCCTTGTGTATGGGGATGTTCGTCACATGCGCCGAAGAATCCTGCTATGGTTGTGCGGTTGAGATCACATCCCAGCCACTGGTTCGTTGCCCGAAACTGGAACTTTGCGATTGCGTTATTTTCGCCAATGGCTTCAATTGTTTCGCCGAGAGCTGTTACATTAACGCCATTGACAATCATTGGTTCAATGTGTTGTGTTGATTGATTAGTCATAGTCTTTTCCTTTGTGTTAAATTAAGTTAAGTTAGGGTTAGCAAAAATTGTGTGAAATGCTTTCAACGGTTTCACGCATAAAAGGCGCGAGTGCTTCAAGCGTTTTGAGAAAATTTGGGTGGGTCATACCGGAACCTAAGTATGTCCAGCGAAATGCCTGTGATTGTACATCTTGATAGATTGCACATTCTTCAGGTGTCAGAATACGACCCGTTACCCGCTCGAAAGCTTCGCGGTCGAATTTTGCCTGTATTTGCAAGCCATCGTCCAGAATGCCGCCAATTTTAAAATAATCTTCAAGCACAAGCTTGAGTTCGTCTTGTGACAAGCCTTCACCCAGAGCAAGTACCATATTGCTATCAAGTTTGGCGTGCTGGGCTTCTTCCATCCAGTGATGGCGTAAGAGGCTTTCATACTGTGGGCATAGTTCGACATTATTTTTGACACTGTCCACATAATGACCCTGAGTCATCCATTCGATATGCAAGGTAGTTATAGCAACAGCGAGCGGATGATTTGCCATAATTGCTTTGGCTATCTGTTCAACTGGGCCAATCACTTCTATTTCTGTGCCAAAATCTGCCTGAAACTTTTCGCGAAATTTAGCGAACAGCTCAATATGCTTGCTTTCTTCGGCGGCAAACTGCATGAAAGCTTCTGTCTCAATCGGGTTCTGAATACCCTCGCGATTTGCGTGCTCTTCAACAAACGGCAGAATAATTTCTTCAACCAGCATAAAAATATAGAGATAACTGTGACCCCTGATCTGGTTGAAAATTAATTTTTCCTGCTCGTTCATAAAGCCGAGCCCTTCTGTACGTGCCAGACTTTCCGGCATAAAGGGGCGGGTGAAATCCAGTTGCTGGCCACGGCCAATAATTTCTTCCACCGTCCAGTCAATCCGCTTAGCGGCTTTCAGTATGTCTTCATAGGCATAATGTATCGTCATCGTTTTTCCTTTCATATTCATCAATTATTTTATGCCGCTCTGCTCCAGCATGGGCGATATGGCGCGGCGATGGGGGTAAGATAAGGCTGGACAACTAACTCTGTAAGTGCGATTATTGACAATAAAGGTCTGTTTGTGCCAATAAAAGGAAAATATTATGGCTGAAGGAGCCCCAATCAAAGTTTTTATCGTTGCGGTCCCGGAAAGTGCCGGCTCGGCTTTATACGGTATGCTGGATGTTTTGGGATCGGCGGGAAACCTGTGGCAGGCCTTGGTACGCACCGAACCTGAACGCAAGCTGCTTCAGCCTGTCATAATATCGAACACAAAACGCACTTTCAGATGTGGCAATGACATTCCGGTCTCTCCTGCTTGCAGCGTTCGCGATAATCCTGAGGCTGAAATCATTATCGTGCCAGAATTATGGCTTGGCCCTGATGAGGATATGAAGGGCCGTTACCCTGAAATAATGCAATGGATCAAAAAGAGCTATAAAGGGGGGGCTTATGTCTATACAGCCTGCTCGGGATCGATCATGCTCGCTGAAACAGGCTTGCTTGATAATCGAAAAGCAACGTCACACTGGGGATATGAAAATCTATTCAAAAACTGTTATCCCAAGATCAGGTTTCAGCCCGAACCCAATCTTGCCTTTGCCGATGGGCATGGCCGCCTTGTCACCGCAGGGGGGACAACTTCCTGGCATGATCTTGCCATTCATATCATTTCCAGACATTGCAGCCCCGGTGAAGCGGCAAAAATAGCTAAAGCCTATCTGTTAAAATGGCACGACGAAGGGCAGGCACCCTATACAAGCCTGGTCATAGCCAGGCCTCATGCAGATTCCATTGTTCGTGGCTGTGAAAGTTGGCTCGCTGAACACTATAAGGAACTAAATTGCGTAAGCCGCGTTGTTGCTCAGGCAGGAATAGCGGAACGAAGCATCAAGCGCCGGTTTAAATCAGCAACGGGCAAGTCGATTATCGAGCATATTCAAAACCTGCGTATTGAACAGGCCAAACATTTACTGGAAACCAGCAATGAGCCTCTGGATGAAATATGTACCCTTGTTGGATATGAAGAGGCCGCTTTTTTCCGCCGGCTATTTAAACGGCTGACAGGCCTCACGCCCGGCCAGTACCGGCGCATGTTTAAACCCATAATGACTGCCTGATCTGGCTTCCCCATAATATATACCGGATCATTCATCCATCATTCATCTAAGCCTTGATATAATTGCACCTGTTAGCTGGTTGGGACAAGTGGGTGTGCCATCTAACTGGTCAAAAATACATATTACACTGAGGAAAAATTATGACTGAAAAATCCAGAACATCCCTGATCCCAGCCATTGCCATGGCAGGGCTTATGATACCAGCACAGGCATGGGCAGCAGATGAGTTTGATGGCCCGTATGGTGGCATCAGTGCCGGTGCCGGCATTGTTAAACAGGACGGCGCACTCTTTGCCGGGCCGTTTGAAAATACCAGCACCGCCCTATCCATAGGCGGTATACTGGGGGTGCGTACCAGCCTGGGCAACGACAGTGGTTTTGTTATCGGCGTTGAAGGCGATGTTAATTATTATTCCAGTGGCTCCGATTGGCGTTACGGCGTTTACGGCATTGCAGGCTTTAAAGTAAGTGACAGCGGCCTGCTCTATGTCCGGGGCGGTTACAGCAAATTAGATGGTTTTGGTTTCGATGAAGACCTTGACGGTCTGGTTTTCGGCGGCGGCTACGAATTTGCTTTTAGCAAGAGCCTCAATCTGCGTTTTGACTATAAAAACATGGACTATGGTAATGTAAATTTCCCCGATAATATTGTTAACTCCAACGGTCATGAAATATCAGCTGCCGTGATCTATAAATTCTAGAATCAGAATTTTTTACTGGTGTGGAGCAGGACCGCAATATCATTCAGCGACGCTCTGTGACCGGCATTAAAACGTCTGATCAGATTTGCGCTCATGGACCAGGTGCCTTGTTGCAGGTGATAACCTGCTTCAAGGGAAATTTCGCGCCCTGTCGGGCTGAAACTCACCTGCTCAAGAACAAAGACAGGGGCATCTGCTGCCACATCAAAATGGCTGGCGGTGGATACCATGAGCGCAGCATTCTCTACCCTTAGGGGTTGAGAGACACTAAAACCAAACCGGTCACCTTTGGAAAATATGTCATATGCCATCAGCTTGGCGGCCCATTGGGTGCTTAAGAATCGGTTAAATCCGTTAAACAAGGAAATCTGGTTTGTGGTGACATCGCTCAAGCCGCCTTTGGCCTGTCCGCTAAAGGTCCAATTCCCGCCAAATGCTGTGCCTAATTTCCAGGCAGTTTTGACGGAAAATGTACCCGTTATCGTCTTATCAGCAAGAGCGAATCCCGAGCTGGAACGGGAACCAAGAACAGATTTTTCCTCTAGTATAACCCCAAGGCCTATGGACATCTGCCCGCCATCAAAAAGATGCGTCATTCGAGTCTCAACAGCATAATTGGCCAGATCATCCTGAAGCACGCTGACTGCATGATAGCCCTGCCCTTTGTAATCCCCTACCATAAAACCAAAAGACAGTATATTACGACTGTCAAGTATGAGGCCGCCCGCCAGAAAGCTATTATCACTGCTCGCCACAATATTTTGCTGATGAGATGACAGAAAAAGACCAGTGTCATTAACCGGACTGTTATCCACTATATCAAGAGTAGCGGCAAGCCCACGTCCCTGACCCATTACCCACCTGCTATTTTTATTTATATTGCCAGAAATATACCATGAACGAAGTTTTTGCCTTTTGTTAATTTTCTCAATATCTGTGAGTGTATCCCGATGGGCATCCAGACTGAGGCTGTCACGATTCATAACCATACTGGCATGCATATCCGAATTAACTTGCCAGTTACCCCCACTCTGAGATCGCCGCAGGTCAAGAATACTGTTGAAATTCAAATCAGTGGGAGTAGCCAGAACAGCCGTGCTGGCATCAACGTAATAATCCCGATCATATTTATCGAGAATCATTACGCTCTCCAGATTTTGCGGGCTTGCATCACCAAAGGCCTGTCCCATCACCATCATGCTGTCAGTTACAGATACGGGCGCGACCGAGCCTTCAACGGCAACTGTTGTCTGACCTACGGGTTTGGTCGCCTCGTCCAGATTCAAAAGACCATGGCCGTATATATTGTCAACACCTGGCGCCCCCAGATCAGTGGCAGTGGATAATAAAATTTCAGCAACTTCAAAAGCTTCAAGCTGAGGCCATTGACCAAATAACAAAGCGGCGGCCCCGACAATATGGGGGGAAGAAAAGCTGGTGCCGCTGCCAAAGCCACCGATTGGAAATTCAAAAGAGCTCACCGCAACATCTTCACCGGGAGCTACCAGATAAAAATCCTTCAACACGCCAGCGCGGTCTGAAAAATCGGAAATATTGCCGCTTTCATCTATGGAGCCCGCGACCAGAAAATAGCCGCCGGACGCCCAGAGATTATTCTGTTCGATGAGATCAAGGGTTTCGATATTGGAGACCAAAGGGTCTGGATCGCCATCATTACCCGCAGATGCAACCAGAAGACCGCCCAACTCAACGACTCTGGCAGCATTGGAAATGGTATAATGCTCATTACCATTTCGGGCTGGCGGATTTGGAATGAAATCCTCTTCATCAAACCCGATGGACTTATTGACCACCCGTGCGCCATTATTGACCAGATAGCCCCAAGGGTCAGAGACAAAAAATGTAATGCCATCCTGCACCTCTGTATGCATATCCACCCCGGAAAAGAAATCTACGGCAAGAACCTGGGCGTCGAAGGCAACCCCGTGGGTGGCAATACCGTTTTTCCGCGCGGCAGCGATACTGGACACCCATTGCCCATGATCGGTATCTGGAGCTGTCACTCCGAGAAAGGCTTCATACATCGTTATCCACTGCTGGTCTTTATCCTGGCTAAGTGGATGCCAATCCACCTCATCATTGTTAAGCTGGAAATTGAAATCAACAAATCCAACAATCGCCCCTTCACCGGTGAAACCGCGAGCATATGCTTCAGACGCATTAATGGCATCCAGAGACCAATCTAGATTATATTCTGCTGTTTCAAAATCACTCGGGACAGTTCCCGTGGGTGGTGGTGCGGGCGTGGGTGGTGGCGCGGTAGGCGTCATCGAAGGCCGGGTAGGTGATGGAGATGAACTGCCACAGGCTGTCAGGACAAATAACAGCAAGATAATCAATGCTGATAATGAAAAATATTTTTTTGAAACATTCATAATTTTCATGTCCAAACGACTGGGGTTCAAGATCAAACCTTATCCTGTTTTTATTTATGTTGCCAGTTTCTTTGCCGATAAAGAGGTAATTGTCACACTTAATTGATCGGGTCGGATAGGGGGGGCTTTATATTTTAATCATTGACGACAAACCAGCTACAGGCCTAGTATCCATAATATACAAGGAAGAAAAAATGCGTAAAATATTGCTGCCCCCCTTGCTGCTGGCCCTGTGTCTGATGGGTATTGTCGCGGTTAATTTTTTTGGCATTGCCGTCATTACCCTGCTTTCTGGTCCGGTAAAATTTGTCGGATATGTCCTGATTGGCCTTGGGGCTTTCCTGCCTGTATGGGGTGCAAGACTTTTTCATCAGCATGAAACCAACATCCTGCCCTATTTGGACCCGGACCGCATCGTTACCTCTGGACCATTCGCCTTTTCGCGCAACCCCATGTATTTGGGTATGCTGACACTGCTGCTTGGGCTTGCGGTACTCTATGGCACAGCACTAAGCTTCATCTTTCCGCTGGTCTATTTTGCTGTAGCCAACCGGTGGTATATCCCGTTTGAGGAAGAACGGATGGCGGAAGTTTTTGGCGATGAATTCATCGCTTATAAGGTCAAGGTGCGCCGCTGGCTGTAACAGTCTGAAAACTGTATTTATTATAGAAAGAAAAATATTGGAACAGCAAGACTATCAAAGTTACCGGGTGTGGGACATACCCGTTCGGATCTTTCACTGGCTGAACGTTCTTTGCGTGATTGGCCTGATCGCTGTTGGCACAACAATATTATGGGCGGGGAATTTGGGCCTGACCAATGAAGGCAAGGTGATATTAAAATCCGTACATGTTTATTTTGGCTATGTCTTTGCGACAAACCTGCTCATCCGTCTGGTCTGGGCATTTATCGGTAACCGACATGCCCGCTGGAATGGATTTCTGCCTTTTACAAATGATTATTTGGGAAAAATACAGTCCCATATTGCCGCAGAAAAATCTGGCACACCAAAAACCTATCTCGGACATAACCCCCTGGGACGACTGTCTGTCACCGCTATATTGATTGTGCTGGTCACCATGGCTGTCACCGGTCTGGTTTTGGCCGGAACTGACATTTACTTTCCACCCTTTGGCGCGATGATACAGGAATGGGTGGCGGC
>JAJFIP010000307.1 GCA_021774875.1 Emcibacter sp. | reverse complement strand
TCCCAATGGGCCTTGATCTGTCGCAGAGTCTTGACCACCGGACCATCAAATTCTACCGTTTCCAGCATATCTGCGGTTTTCATAATACTTGAACGTATGGTTTCCAGTTCCTCGTCCGATAATCCCTTGGGTCGGGTCAGCAATTCACGGGGCACCAGAATTTTACCCAAATTCATTAACGCGCCAGCAATATTGGCGGTATCGCGGGTTACTTCATCCACATCCATTTCCCGGGAAATGGCCTCTGTCACCATGGTCACCCGCTCTGAATGTCTGGCACTGTACGGGTCGCGGCTGTCGATGACCATCGTCAGGGTACTAACCAGATTTTTCAAAGCCCTTTCTTTAAGCTGCCTTTCCCGAACCAGCTCTGAAATATCCTCGGTAACCATCAGAACACCATCCTCCTGATCAACAGACAGGGGCACATAATCGGATTTGATCGTTACCCTACTGCCCGGCAACTGCTCGACAACGGAAAGATGCTCTGCGGTTTCCAGAACTTCGCGATAATGATTTTCCATATCAGGTGACTTGAGATCTCCGGGCAGTGTCATGGCTTTTCTGCCGATCATCTCCTGTCGGGAGATCCCTGTATCCTGCGTTGCCTGAGCATTGGCAAAGGTATAATATCCCGCCCCGTCAACCGCGGTGATTACCGTATGCTGAGTATCGGTTACAATTTGCAGGAAATTGCTGAGTTTTTCATATCTCCGGGTCAGGAGTCTCTGCTGTTCTGCTGCTCTGGTCAGGCGTACAGACACCCCATGCCGCCAAATCAGTAATATGGAAATACTCAAGGCCAGAATGGTAAGACCCGCTATCCAGATTATGGTTGCCTTTCGGGTCTGAATGGCCCCCATGACCTCCGCTGAATCCACGGTCCGCACCAAAACCCAGTCAGTTTCTTTTATCTTCCGGCCTGTTACCAGTACCCGCTCGCCGTCATAATTGACCCGTTCGGCAAATCCCCCGATTGTCTCTTCGGCACTTGCTACAGCATAGACGGCGGCGAGCGAAGAATTTTCCCCATCCAGAACCATTGTCAGGGGGGCATAGTCATCACCATTTCTGGACCGCAGAGGGGACAAATATTCCATCGCCGTACCACTCAGCCGCACCAGATAACTTCTGGCTGTCTTGCTGGTTTCGCCGGGCTGAACAAGTTTGTCATAAAATTCATCGGGCAGTTTCTTGATGCCGATTGCAAAACCAATGGCTGGACTATTATTGTCATCCTGAACCCCGAAAACAGGGGCGATGAAGGCAATAGCGGGATAGCCCTGTTCTGCCATATAAGGGCCGTAACTTATCACGTCACTGCCAGCACCGCGTTCCAGAAAACTGGCAACAGTGCGAATAACAGATGGCATCGCGGGCGTCGAAACAACGATCTGACCCTGAGGATTGGTCAGGGCAAGACCTGAAATCCGCCGATCTGACAAGTTGGCTTTAACCCTGAAATTCTTGTCCACCGGTGGCACATAACCATTTTGCTGGGCCACTGCCTTCATCTGATTTTCAAGGTAAGCAGCCTGAGCCTGACTTTCCACATCCGGCAATTTGCCTGCTGCTTCAACATTACCCAGATAAATTCTCAAAGACGGATTTTCAGCAAGTCTGGTGATTACTTTTTTCTGGGCCGAAAGCCATTCTTCCACGGCCACTTCCCGACTGTTTATCACAACCGACATCTGACGTTGCCAGACCAGCCTGTCCCGGTCCGCCTCTGACTGAGCAAATTTCAAAGCCAGAAACAGGGCAACCGCCGCTCCGGCCACCACCAGACCCGTCAGCAGAACTCCAGCTAAATTAGGGCGTAAACTCATATATCAAAGTCCATGTCTCATCATTAAATTTTGGCATGCTGTTGTTAATTTCTTAAGCTTTGGGTAACCTTACCCCGTATATAGTAAAGCCGTAAACTCTAAAATATGAAATCACGTTTATTGTGATAATTTTCCTACCTATGGATATGGATAGAAAATAGTGAAATATTTCAGTTTAGTAAGTATCTTTTTTAGCCTGATGCTTTCAGCCCCGAATGAGGTCTCTGCCCTGTCAACAAAAACGGGCAAGTCGGGACTGTTTGGCTCCCATGAAACCATGAGCCGACAGCTTGTCGCCTTTAAAAAATGGAACGGCATGCTGGAGCGGGTTAAACAGGACCGCCATAAAGAGCCAGTTCCAAAGGCAGTCTGCCGCAAGACAGAGGACCAGATTTGTTATCAGGAAGCCTGGCGCAATCTTCTGGATTCCCTGAAGGACAAACCGGCAGACAGGCAAATCGCCGAAATCAATATCCATATGAACAAGGCACCCTATATAAATGATATTATTAATTGGGGCGTTCCAGACTATTGGGAATCACTAAGGCAGTTTTTAAAAAAAGATGGTGACTGCGAAGATTATGCCATAGCCAAATATCTGTCGTTAAAAGAACTTGGCTTTGATGTGGATTTGATGCGTATTGTGGTGGTTCAGGATACAAACCTGGATGTTCCCCATGCCATACTGGTGGTGTCTCAAAATGGAAATCGCCTGATACTTGATAATCAGATTTCCTATGTGGTCAGGGAAAATGCCGTATTACATTACCGGCCCTTTTATTCCATTAATGA
>JAJFIP010000306.1 GCA_021774875.1 Emcibacter sp. | reverse complement strand
TACGTCAGGGGGATATGTATGATCTTGCACTGGCAAGTGGCTCAATGGACTTGATTTTAATTCATCAGGTACTGCATTTCGCCGATGACCCAAGTGCGGCGTTAAAGGAAACCAGTCGCTTGCTTCGCCAAAATGGCCGGGTGATTGTGGTTGATTTTGCACCCCATAATCTTGAATATCTGCGCGATGAGCAGGCCCATCGCAGGCTTGGCTTCAAGGACGCGGAAGTAATCGGCTGGCTAAGCAATGTGGGTCTGAAAAGTGAACCGGTTATTCACCTCAAAGGCAAAGAACTGGACCTGTCCATCTGGGTCGCAAATAAGAAAGAAACAATCTAGTGACCAAAGTAACAAACTCAGAATTGCTACAACCAAGTCTTTTTGCAGAACAGGCAAAAGATCTGCAGGTGTCTTTTGAATTTTTTCCACCTAATAATGAAAAAATGGACCAGGCGCTATGGACCAGCGTCCGCAAACTGGAACCTTTGCGACCTGAAATGGTGTCGGTAACATATGGTGCAGGCGGCAGTACGCGGCAGCGGACTCATGCGACAATTTCACGTATCCTGAAAGAAACCGATCTAACCCCGGCGGCACATCTGACCTGTGTTGCGGCCTCGAAGGGTGAAATTGATGATATTGCCCGGGAATATTGGGACATGGGGGTCAGACATATTGTTGCCCTGCGCGGCGATATGCCGGAAATAGGGGCGGCTTATGCGCCCCATGATCAGGGATATATCAATGCTACTGATCTGGTGGGGGGACTGAAGAAAATTGGTGATTTTCATTTATCAGTTGCCGCATATCCAGAAAGTCACCCTGATTCAGTGGACAGGCAAGCGGATATTGATAATCTGAAACGGAAAATTGATGCGGGGGCAGATCAGGCGATCACCCAGTATTTCTTTGATGTGGATATGTATTTCCGCTTTATGGACAGGGTGTTGGCTGCTGGAATTACCGTGCCGATCATTCCGGGCATTATGCCTGTGACCAACTTTGCCATGGCAAAGAATTTTTCCGCCCGCTGCGGGACCACTATTCCCAAATGGCTTGAAAGTCAGTTTGAGGGTCTTGATGACCGCCCGGAAATCAGACGCCATGTGGCGGCAACGGTTGCAGCGGAACAATGTATGCGGCTCTATCAGGGCGGAGTAAGAAATTTTCATTTTTATACCCTCAACCGGTCGGAACTGACCACAACCATATGTCATATTCTAGGTGTCAGACCGAAAGGAATAGTCCAATGAGCGAGCTTTATAAAGCCTTGAAAAGACGGATATTGGTGCTTGATGGTGCCATGGGTACCATGATCCAGCGTCATAAGTTGAATGAGGCAGATTACCGTGGTGAACGCTTTGATGACTGGGGTCAGGATGTGAAGGGGAATAATGATTTGCTTACTCTAACCCAGCCAGACATCATCAAGGATATTCACCGGCAGTATTTTAGTGCTGGATCCGATCTGGTGGAAACCAATACCTTTAATTCGACCCGTGTGTCACAGGCCGATTACGGCATGGAAGATCTGGCCTATGAGTTAAATAAAGAGGGTGCGCGCATCGCCCGCGAGGTTGCTGATGAATATAAGGAAAAAGACCCTGACAAACCGCGCTTTGTCGTGGGAACCCTTGGGCCGACCAGCCGCACAGCTTCGCTGTCGCCCGATGTGAATAATCCTGCTTTTCGTAATATTACATTTGATGAGTTAGTAGAGAATTATCTTGAAGCTACCAAAGGTCTGATGGACGGTGGAGCCGACGTCATTATGATCGAAACCATATTTGATACCCTCAATGCCAAAGCGGCAATTTTCGCCATTCAGAATGTTTTTTCAGAAGTTGGAAAGGAATTGCCAATAATGATCTCTGGCACTATCACCGATGCCTCGGGCCGTACATTATCAGGACAAACGGCGGAGGCCTTCTGGTATTCTGTACGACATGCCAGCCCGCTTAGCATTGGATTTAATTGTGCGCTTGGTGCCAAGGAACTGCGCCAGCATATTATGTCGGTATCAAAAATAGCCGACATCTGTGTTTCTGCCCATCCCAATGCGGGTTTGCCCAATGAAATGGGCGAATATGATGAAAGTCCGGCAGAAATGGCAACCCATCTGAAAGAATGGGCGACAAATGGACTGCTGAATATTGTCGGCGGTTGTTGCGGGACGGAACCGGCCCATATTACCGCTATTGCCGAGGCCGTAGCAGATATTACACCCCGCGAAATACCACAGACTGAAACGCATATGAGGCTCAGTGGTCTGGAGTCGTTCAAGGTGATCCAGCAATGAAGAAAAGCCCTATTTTTATTAATATTGGTGAGAGAACCAATGTCACGGGATCAGCAAAATTCAAAAAACTGATCCTGAGCGGTGATTTTTCAGCCGCCCTTGATGTGGCCCGGAGCCAGGTGGAGGCCGGTGCCCAAATCATTGATGTCAATATGGATGAAGCTATGCTCGATAGTGAGCAGGCCATGGTGACGTTCCTTCATCTGATTGCCTCCGAACCTGATATATCGCGGGTGCCGATCATGATCGACAGTTCCAAATGGTCGGTGATTGAAGCGGGTCTGAAATGTGTGCAGGGCAAGGCCGTGGTCAATAGCATCTCAATGAAGGAAGGCAAGGAAGCCTTCATTAAGCATGCGACATTGATCAAAAATTATGGGGCAGCGGCGGTGGTCATGGCCTTTGATGAGCAGGGTCAGGCGGATACGCTGGCCCGGAAAGTGGAAATATGCACCAAGTCCTATGAAATTCTGACCGGTGAGGTGGGCTTTCCGCCGGAAGATATTATCTTTGACCCCAATGTATTCGCAGTTGCTACCGGCATTGAAGAACATAATGGTTACGCCGTGGATTTCATCGAAGCCACGCGACAGATCAAGGAAACTCTGCCCCATGCCCATGTGTCCGGCGGGGTCAGCAATGTGTCATTTTCATTCCGCGGCAATAATCCAGTGCGTGAAGCCATGCATAGTGTTTTTCTCTATCATGCCATAAATGCGGGCATGGATATGGGCATTGTTAATGCTGGTCTGATCACAGTTTATTCGGAAATACCGGACCAATTACGCGAGCGGGTGGAAGATGTAATTTTGAACCGGCGCGATGATGCCACCGACCGTCTGCTTGATATTGCC
This sequence comes from Emcibacter sp., assembly GCA_021774875.1. Lineage (GTDB taxonomy): Bacteria > Pseudomonadota > Alphaproteobacteria > Sphingomonadales > Emcibacteraceae > Paremcibacter. The sequence continues at coordinate 5,132 of JAJFIP010000306.1, read as the reverse complement.
GCAGAGTTCAAGGGCGAGAAAGGCATACAGATAAAAGAAGACCTGAGCTGGCGCGAGGCTCCGGTGGCGGAACGCCTGTCCCATTCTCTGGTCAAGGGTATTACCGCCTATATTGAGGAGGATACCGAAGCAGCCCGCAAAAATTATGACCATGCGCTGGAAGTGATTGAAGGCCCGCTTATGGACGGTATGAATCTGGTTGGTGATCTGTTTGGCTCTGGCCAGATGTTCCTGCCACAGGTAGTGAAATCGGCGCGGGTGATGAAACAGTCCGTGGCCTATCTGCTGCCCTTTATCGAGGCAGAAAAGGCCAAGTCAGGCGGCATCACTACCAAGGGTAAAATCCTGATGGCGACAGTCAAGGGTGATGTTCATGACATCGGCAAAAATATTGTTGGCGTGGTTCTGCAATGCAATAATTACGAGATTGTCGACCTTGGGGTCATGGTATCATATGAAAAAATTCTGAAGGCGGCCCGGGAGGAAAAGGTTGATATTATAGGACTGTCCGGCCTGATCACACCTTCGCTGGAAGAAATGGCTCAGGTGGCTCAGGAAATGCAGCGCGAGAATTTTGATATACCAGTGATGATTGGCGGGGCCACCACCTCCAAAATCCATACGGCAGTAAAAATTGCGCCAAATTATGACCATCCGGTGATCCATGTACTGGATGCTTCACGGGCAGTGGGGGTTGCCAGTCAATTGCTCAGTGAAAGTCTGAAAGAGGATTATGTAACCGGGGTCGCGGTTGAATATCAGGAAATGCGCGACCGTCATGCACGCGGCAAAAAGAAGAAAGACCGTATTACCATTGGCGAATGTCGGGACAATAGATATTCCATTGACTGGACCAATTACACGCCGCCAAAGCCGTCTTTCTTGGGGGTGAAATCCTTCGATGATTATGATTTGGGCAAGTTGGTGGATAGCATCGACTGGACACCGTTTTTCCGAACCTGGGAACTGGCGGGAACCTATCCGAAAATCCTGAAAGATGAGCTCGTTGGCGAAATTGCCAGCAATCTGTTTGCCGATGCCGAAGCCATGCTGAAATCCATTCAGGATGAAAAATGGCTGACAGCAAAGGCCTCTATCGGGTTCTGGCCCGCGAATGCAGTTGGTGATGATGTGGCGCTCTATACGGACGAAAGCCGCTCGGAAATCCTTGAAATGGTACCATTTTTACGCCAGCAGATAAAAAAGCGCGAAGGCAGTTATAACATGGGTTTGGCAGACTATATCGCGCCGGAGGTTAGCGGCAAGCAAGATTATTTGGGCGGTTTTGTAGTCACAGCCGGCATTGGCATCGAGGAAAAACTGAAAGAATTTCAGGCCAAATTCGATGACTTTAACGATATTCTACTGAAATCACTGGCTGACAGGCTGGCCGAAGCCTTTGCCGAGCATATGCACGAGCAGGTCCGCACAGAATATTGGGGCTATGCGCCGGATGAGAAGCTGACCAATCAGGAACTGATCCGGGAAAGATATGATGGTATTCGCCCCGCTCCGGGATACCCCGCATGTCCCGACCATACCACAAAGCCAGATTTATTCAGGCTATTGGACGGCGGCAACAGGGCAGGCGTCACCCTTACCGACAGTATGGCCATGCTGCCCGCCGCTTCCGTATCAGGCTATTATTTCAGTCACCCCAAAGCCCAGTATTTCGGCATCGGTAAAATCGGGGAAGATCAACTGGAAGACTATGCCAGCAGACGAGGTATGGATATAGAGGAAGTCAGACGCTGGCTGGCGAGTAATATTATCTAGGATTTTTTTATTGGTTTAGGGGTTCTAATTCAAATGAAATTTTACTTTTAACATTTTTCACCATTATTTCTTTGTCTGGTTCAGTTGAAAATTTATATACATATTTTCTAACAGAAATAATTGAGGGTTCATTGAAGATAGGGTTTGAACTTTCTTCGACCCTGATATTGGTCGGGTGACCATTACGTGCGATATCAAAAATAACTATAACGAAACCTTCAATATGATTATATAGTGCCATACGGGGATAATGTGGGGCAACTTTGATAGTGGGCCAATATTTTTTATTAGTATTTGTTTTGTCATAGGGATCTTTTGGTTTTATATCAATACCGAGAGACGGTTTCTTAGCTTTTTCCTTAAGTGAAGGAAGGTCAGGTTCAAATTCTTGAGCTGAAGAGAAGGCCGCCAAGCTAAATAATGTAAAATTCAGCAAAACAGATACAGTAATTTTTCTTAATTTGATGGAGTTTGTAAAGCTCATATATCCCCCATAAAGAAGTCATTTTGACTTTTAAATGGTAAATGACAAAAAATAATAAGTCAAATTCTTGATTTTCTCAGTATTTTGAATTCTTTTCGGATATGGCTTCAAATTTTCATAATCGTTCTGATTGTGGCTTCTGGCTCTGGCCCTTTTAGGGTTTCTCAAAAGAATATTCCCGCTCAACTAATGCGATGCGGGTGGTGTAGCTTTTATACCATTTTTCCCGGCCCATCTTTTGAGCGGTGATATGATCTGCGACCTGTTTCCAAGATTTGATGCTATCCAGATCTTTCCAGTAGGATACCGAAATACCCCTATCATCTTCGCTGACAGATTCCAGGCCAAGACAGCCGGGATGTTTTAGCCCGAGGTCCATCATATGCTCTATGGTCTGGGCGTATCCCTCATTATCATCCGTTCTGATGCTGGAGAAAATCACCGCATAATAGGGGGGAGATGGTTGTTCACTCATATATTCATTCCTTTTTTTTGCCAACACCGCCACCGCCCGGTGTTTTGATGATAAACATATCACCCCGGTTCATATTTGTCTCAGACGCAGAAGACAGTTTATCCAGACGACCATTTGCCCGCAAGACCTGATTTATACCGCATTCCCCATCTTCGCCTCCCTTTAGCCCCGGTGGTGCTATGGTCCGGTGATTTGAAATGATCGCCGCTTTCATAGATTGTCGGAAGCGGATGTGGCGAATAACACCGTCGCCGCCTCTGTATTTTCCATGCCCCCCGCTGCCCTCGCAAATTTCAAATTTTTCCAAAATGACCGGATAACGCCATTCAAGTACTTCCGGGTCTGTGAGCCTGCTGTTGGTCATATGAGAATGGATGGCGCTGGCCCCATTGTTATGATGGGTGGCCCCCATACCACCGGCGATAGTCTCATAATATTGGAATTCATCATCGCCAAAGGTGAAGTTATTCATGGTTCCTTGTGCCGCCGCCATGACATCAAGGGCAAGGAACAGCGCATTGACCACTGCCTGCGATGTTTCCACATTTCCGGCAACCACTGCCGCCGGATATTCAGGGTTGAGCATGCAGCCTTCGGGCACAATGATATTTATCGGTGTGAGACAGCCTTCATTAAGGGGAATATCTTCTTTTACCAGACAGCGAAAAACATAGAGGACGGCGGCCCGACATACGGCTAGCGGCGCATTGAAATTATTGTCCAGTTGGGCAGATGTGCCGGTAAAATCTACTGTGGCACTGCGGTCTTCTGGCTGGACGGTGATAATTACCCGGATTGAAGCTCCATTATCCAGCGGATAGGAAAATTCACCATTTTTAAGATGCTGAATAGCGCGGCGCACGGCTTCTTCTGCATTATCTTGTATGTGCCCCATATAGGCTTTGACCACGGATAAGCTGAATTCATCGACCATCTGATCCAGTTCCCGGCGGCCTTTTTCATTGGCGGCAATTTGAGCTTTCAGATCAGCTACATTCTGCGCCGGATTACGGGCAGGCCATTGGCCTTTGGTGAGTTCAGTCAATAGCGGTTGTTCCTGAAATTTTCCTTGCCGTACAAGGTGAAAATTATCAAACAGGATCCCTTCCTCGTCAATGGTATGTGACAGGGGCGGCATGGAGCCGGGGGTGATGCCGCCAATATCCGCATGATGGCCCCTTGTCGCCAGATAAAAAAGCGGTTGATCATCTTCTAGCCTGAAATAGGGCGTGATCACGGTCATATCGGGCAGGTGGGTGCCGCCGTTATAGGGGTCATTGAGCAGAAAGCTGTCGCCATTTTTCATTTTTCCCTTATTGGCCGTGATAATTCTTTTGACACTGGCCCCCATAGAGCCGAGATGCACCGGCATATGGGGGGCATTGGCCACCAGATTGCTGTCCCCGTCAAACAGGGCACAGGAAAAATCCAGCCTTTCTTTCATATTAACCGAATGGGCGACCTTTGCCAGAACCGCCCCCATCTGCTCGGCGATGGACATAAATAAATTGTTGAAAATTTCCAGCAATATGGGGTCGGCATCGGTGCCGATAGCATGGGAGCCTTGCTGCTTATCCACCCGTTCCAGAATGAGATTGCGTTGCCCATCAAGACTGGCCAGCCATCCCGGTTCTACTATATTGGTGCCATGTTCTTCCAGAATTATTGCTGGTCCCTTGATCGGATCATTAAGAGCATCACGATGAATGATGGGGCAGGAATGAAATTTGCCATTTGTGAAGATTTTTTGATCAGATATAGTTGGGAAAGCACCAGATTGCTGTACCCCACGAAGGGTGACATCCTGCCCACCGCCGTATGCTTCAACTGATATGGATTCCACTATCAGGCTTTTCTCTTGTGAGATAAAACCGAACTGCTGGCGGTGTTGGCTTTCAAATTCATGCTTTATGTGGTCAAGCGCACTCAGATTTACCTGAAGAGTAGTATCGCTGCCCAGATATTTGATTTGCAGCTTTTGGACAAGCATCACATCCCTAACATTCTGATTAATAAGCTTTTGGTTTGTCGCTTGCGACAGCTGTGCCATTATGGCTTCAATTTTTACAAGATTATCTCCATTCAGTTCCGCCTCTATGGCCTGTTCTTTTAAGACCCGCAGATCCGCAAGTCCCATGCCATAAGCGGACAGTACCCCGGCGAGGGGATGGATAAATATTCGCTTTATACCTAAGCGGTCAGCCACCTTGCAGGCATGACCGCCGCCCGCACCGCCAAAACTGACCAGGGTATAGCCGCTCACATCATAACCGCGTTGGGTAGAGATTTTTTTGATGGCGGTTGCCATATTCTCGACCGCTATAGCGAGGAACCCTTCGGCAATATACTCGAGCGATGGCGGGGCTGTCATTTGGTCGGCAATAGACTGAAATTTAT
>JAJFIP010000305.1 GCA_021774875.1 Emcibacter sp. | reverse complement strand
GTATGTTTGTGACCGTGATCCTGATGGCCTGGCGGTGGATACCATGGACGGCCAGCCGTTTCTTGCTATCAATGGTCTGCAAACTCTGTCCTATAGCTACGCTAATCTGATGGCTGAACTGCCGGAACTGGCACAGATGGGCATAGAGAATTTTCGTCTCTCGCCCCATGACGTGGATATGGTAAAGATCTGCCAGATCTACCGCGACCGGCTAGATGGTAAAATCAGTCTTGAGCAAGCAAATGATGCTCTTGATACGGAAATGTTTGCCATAGAATTTTCCAACGGCTATTATCACGGCCAGGCCGGACTTAAGCAGGTCGGGACGTAATGAAATTATAAAAACAAGGGTATTAGCCATATGGATTCTTACAAAAATATCCTTGACGGATATAGAAAATTCAGAGGCCAATATCTGACACAGGAAAATTCCGCATGGCGCAACTGGGCCAAAGGCGGGCAAAGCCCCAAGGTCATGATCATTGCCTGTAGTGATAGCCGGGTTAATCCGGTCATCATCACCCATTCCGGCCTTGGCGATCTTTTTGTGGTCAATAATGTGGCCAATCTGGTCCCGCCCTATAAACAATGCGGCAATACCCACCATAGCACCAGTGCGGCCATTGAATTTGCCGTCACCCAACTGGAAGTCGAGCATATCATCGTTATGGGCCATAGCGGCTGCGGCGGCATCCGGGCCTTGATGGCAGAACATGACGATACCGAACCACACCCTGATGATCACTATAGTTTTATCAGGCCCTGGATGAAAATAGTTGATGAGGCCGCCGAATTTACCCCGGATGAGAAAGCCACAATGGAGCCAGATGCTCTCGCCTCTGTCTGCGAGCGGCGGGCCAGCCTGATTTCCCTCAATAACCTGATGGGTTTCCCGTGGGTTCATGAAGCCATGATAGAAAAGAAGCTACAAGTCCACGCCTGGCACTTCGACATCGGCACCGGCATCCTGCAGGAATATAATGCTGATAGCGAACAGTTCGAGGAATTGGTTTAGGGGGAAACGACATCGTCACCCTGAATTTAGTTCAGGGTCCATGTTTGATATGTCTCTATATAGCGCGGATTGTTTTTCCCAGTTAGGCGGTATTTACCTCTAGTTAATCAGTAGGGTTATTCAATATAAATACATGTCATAAATCAATATGTTTTGCATTATCGAAAACATCAGATAGAATCGTTATTATGACAAAAACCACTAAACTTTATAATCGTCAGAGATTGTTATTATCTCTCATTCAATCTTTTGGGGGCAGGTTAGCTAATATTGATCTGCAAAAATATTTATTTTTATACACTCAAATATGCCAAAAAGAAAAAAGTTACGAATTTGTACCATACAAATACGGGGGTTTTTCTTTTCAGTCCTATGCTGACAGACGAAAGCTAACTGAACTTGGCTTCTTATCTGATGCGGAAAACTGGCTCTTATCTGATGACACCGATTATTTCAGTACTTTGAAATCTGAAGAAGCAAGAAAACTCTCTCTATTTGTTGAAAAATACAAAAACCTTAAGGGCAATAACTTAGTAAGAGAGGTTTATATAAAATTCCCTTATTATGCCACTAACAGTGAAATTGCGGATTCTTTATTAAACGATAACGAATTGCAAAAAATTAATGATGCGTTGCCAAAAGAAAATGGAATGTGTTTTTTCACAATTGGTTATGAAGGCACTTCATTTGAAAACTATCTCAATAGATTAATTAAAAACAATATTGTTTTATTATGTGACGTTAGAAAAAACCCAATTAGTAGAAAATTTGGTTTTTCACAAAAAAAACTAAGTGAAACATTAGAAAATTTAGGAATAAAATACGCACATCTACCTAATCTTGGCATTGTGTCCAATAAGAGAAAAACACTAAATACAAAAGCTGATTATAATAAATTATTTAACGAATATGAAAAAACAACACTAAAAAATAATAACCATGCTTTACAAGAACTTTATAATTTATTGATTGAAAACAAGCGAATAGCGATTACTTGTTTTGAAGCTGATGTTTGTATGTGTCATCGTGGGCGGATAGCAAAGGCATTACAAAATATGCCGAATTGGAATATTGAAACTCATCATATTTGATTAAATAGAAGGTTGGGGGAAAATGGCTAAGGTAAGAGTATTAATAGCAGTTAAAACATATCCTACTCTTTCACGGAAATATATAGAGCTTGTCTGTACGGCTGGATTCCGTGAAGACGGCTCATGGATAAGGATATTCCCTTCTCCTTTCAGATTTTTGGAAGATGATCAAAAATACAAAAAGTACCAATGGGTAAATTTAGAACTTACAAAAAACAAGCAAGATACCCGTCCTGAAAGTTATAGCCCAAGCAATATTGACGATATTACATTGGGTGAAGAAATGACTACCGCTCGTAATTGGGCAGAACGTAAAAGATTCATTTTGGAAAATAATAAGGTTTATACAAATAAGACTGAAATTATTTTGGGCGCGCACAAAAATGATTTTTCATTGGCAATTTTTAAGCCTACTAAAATTTTAGATTTTAAAATTGAAAAAGTAGCAGATAATTGGGAGGTTAGTCGAAAACAAGCGGCTGAAGCCGCTCTAAAACAAGGCTCTCTCTTTGTAGATGATGAACAAGGAGACTTAAAACTTATGCCTAAGCTTCCTTACAAATTTTCTTATACATTTACTGATGATGAAGGTGTCAAAAGTACATTAATGATAGAGGATTGGGAGATTGGACAATTATATTGGAAGTGTCGCAAGAAATACAATCCTGATCAGTCTGTTAAAAAAGTCCGCGAGAAATATTTGGATGAATTTACCACAAAAAAAGATTTGTATCTTTTTCTCGGCACTACCCTTCAATTTCATATGATAAAAGCACCAAACCCTTTTGTTATTATTGGGACTTTTTACCCGCCGATAGAAAATCAATATAATCTACTATAATTAAAGGGAAAATTTTGTTTCCTTTCTTCGTATTACTTTAAGTATCAAGCCGCCAGGCCGACGATCTCCGCTTTTGCCATCAAGCCATCCAGATAGGCGTGGAAGGCCGCATGGTAGGCCTTGTCTTCCAGATATTGTTTGATATGGGGTTTTACCAATTCGTAAGGCAGAATTTTATCGGTTTTTTTGTCGATAAAATGGTCTTTATGCTGCTCATAATACCGCACACAAGTCTCACCGTCCGGGTCCGGCGTGGTGATAATGCTATCCAGAAGCTGCTGGATCACAGCCTCCGCCTGTTCTTCTGCGAGCGTCTCGACCTCTTGGCCAGAAATGATTTCTCTGGCTACGGCATCCTCGAGAAGAAGGTGGCGCACCACCAGAGCACGGGCGGCTTCGAGACGTGCACTATTCAGGTCCGGGGCCGGATGATTGATCATTTCCGCATGAACCTGATCGTCACTAATTTCACAGTTGTTGACAAATACCGGCATCAGTAACCTCGGCCACGCCGACGCACGATCTGATAACCGGACCGAAAGATATATTTCACCGGAACACTCAGCATATGCACCAGCCGGGTGAAAGGGAAAATCAGGAATATGGACAGTCCCAGAAACAGATGCGCCTTGAACACCCACGGCTCATGAAGGATGAAATCTGCGGCACCACTGCGGAAGGTAACAATATGCTGAGCCCAGTTGCCGAGTGCAACCATGGAGGATCCATCCATATGCTGAGCGGAATAATAGATAGAGATCAATCCCAGTATCAGCTGGATATAGAGCAGCCATAACAGCAAAATATCAGAAAATTTGGATGTGGCCCGGACACGTTTATCGGTCATGCGCCGCCACAGCAGCATGGTCAGGCCAATAAAGCAGATACCGCCCAGAATGCCGCCACCAACCATAGCCATAATTTGCTTGCCTTCGGTGGTGATTACATAATGATAAAGTGATTCCGGCGTTAACAGCCCCACCAAATGGGTGAAGAACAGCAGGATAATGCCGATATGGAACAGGTTACTGCCTAGCCGCATACCCTTTGAGGTCAGCAACTGGCTGGAACCCGCTTTCCAGCTATATTGATCCCGGTCATAGCGCAGGATTGACCCCACAACCATCACCATGATGGCCATATAGGGATATAGTCCGAAAACCAGATGATTAAGAAATTCTGTCATTGATTGTGGCATGTTACTGGTCTCCAATTCTTAGTTCATTGGTAATATTCTGTATTTCCTCAGTTGCTTTGGGAAAAGCATTGCAGCTGTTGCAGTCATCTGAATCCATATCACCATTATCAAAGGCATTGGCTTCTTCCCAATCCTTGTCAATATCTTCATGGGTCAGATTTTCAAGAGGTTCCGCCTTGGCCAGCGCTATCATGTCCTGATCTGCCTTGACTTTTGACAGAGCTTCCAGGGCTTCAAAAATCACGGCATAGGCCGCGCCGCGTTTTTTCAGTTTCACCCCAATGGCAGCAATCACAGTGATGGGATCACCGAGAAAATCCATAGCCTCGTCCACGGGACACAGGGACAGAAATTCCAGAAACAGCGGCAAATAGTCAGGCAATTGGCCACTAGCCACATACAGGTCTTTTTCTGCATAAGCATCGGCCAGATTGACCATGGCCTGCCCCCGGTCGCGGCTCTCGCCGTGGATATGCTCAAACAGTTGCAGACAGTGGGCCCGCCCCCGGTCAAACAATTCCACATAGGTTTCCTGGGATTGATAAATGTCCTGGGTTTTCAAGTCCCCGGCAAAGGCTTTAATCTTTTTCAGATTGCGCGCGGGCAGGAGCTTTTCAAGCTCTAATATCTGCATCAGATCGTCCAGATGGGTGATCAGTTCCACTTTGGGGTAGGACAGGAGTAGCCCCAGTATTTTAAAGGTTTTCATGGGCCTAACTCCTCACCTTTCCGCTCATCGTATTTTTGTGGGTTGAGGTTCCAAACAGGTTGGTTCTGGTTTGCCCGCCGTCACCACAGCCATTACCAAAACTGAACCCGCAAGACGTGCGCTGCTCAAAGGCAATTTCATTATCAAACGGGGTTTCCCCGGCATATTCGCGGTGGTTTGTCGGTATGACGTAGCGGTCTTCATAATTAGCCAACGCCATAATCCGGTACATATCATCGAGGGTATTTTCGTCCAGCCCGACCCGGTCCAGAATATCCTTGTCTGCAATCCCTTCAACGGTTTTGCCGCGCATATATTCACGCATGGCCAGCATTCTTTCCAGTGCCTGAACCACAGGCGCTTCCTTGCCGCCGGTCAGCATGTTGGCCAGATATTTCACAGGTATGCGCAGGTTCTGCACATCAGGAATAACGCCGCTTTTTTCCAAGCGTCCGTCTTCCATTGCCGACTGAATAGGCGAGAGTGGCGGAATATACCATACCATGGGCAGGGTGCGATATTCGGGATGCAGCGGGAAGGCCAGTTTCCAGTCCATCGCCATCTTGTAGACCGGCGACTCTTTGGCAGCCTGTAGCCAGCTATCGGGAATACCATCTTTTCTGGCTTGGGCAATGACTTCTTTGTCATGGGGATCAAGGAAAATATCACATTGTTCCTGATACAGATCTTCCACGTCCTCAGAACTTGCGGCCTGCTCTATACGGTCCGCATCATAAAGCATCACACCGAGGTAGCGAATCCGCCCGACACAGGTTTCTGAACAAACGGTAGGGTCGCCAGCTTCAATACGCGGATAGCAGAAAGTACATTTTTCCGACTTACCGCTTTCCCAGTTGAAGTAAATCTTCTTGTAGGGGCAGCCACTGACACACATACGCCAGCCCCGACATTTTTCCTGATCGATCAGGACAATGCCGTCTTCTTCGCGCTTGTAGATCGCCCCACTTGGACAAGCGGCAGCACAGGCCGGATTCAGGCAATGTTCGCACAGGCGCGGCAGATACATCATGAATGTATTTTCAAACTCGCCGTAAATTTCCTTTTCCATCTGGGCGAAGTTATAATCCTGAGAGCGTTTGGAAAATTCGCCACCGAGAATTTCTTCCCAGTTGGGGCCCCATTCCGGTTTTTCCATAATCTCGCCGGTTATGGCGGAATGCATCCGGGCCGTTGGCGGCGTGTGAACTTCCGGTGATTTCTGTAACCGGTCATATTCAAAGGTGAACGGTTCATAATAATCATCAATTTCCGGCAGGTCAGGATTAGCGAATAATTTTGCCAAAACCCTGAATTTGCCGCCCATTTTGGGCTTTAGCTTACCATTTCCAAGACGTGACCAGCCCCCGTTCCACTTATTCTGGTTTTCCCAGTCGCGAGGATAGCCAACGCCCGGCTTGGTTTCAACATTATTGAACCAGGCATATTCAACGCCTGCGCGGGCCGTCCAGACATTCTTGCAGGTCACAGAACAGGTGTGACAACCGATACATTTGTCCAGATTCAGGACCATTCCTATTTGAGCACGTATCTTCATTATGCTAACTCCTCATGGTCGTGATTGCCGGAAACACCATCCGTCGGTTCATCCATCCAGTCCACCTTGTTCATCTTGCGGCATATTATAAATTCATCCCGGTTTGAGCCGACAGTGCCATAATAGTTGAAGCCGTATGACAGTTGAGCATAGCCGCCGATCATGTGGGTTGGCTTGACCACTGCGCGCGTGACCGAGTTATGAATACCACCGCGTTTACCAGTGGTTTCGGCTCCAGGAGTATTAATGATTTTTTCCTGAGCGTGGTACATCATGCACATGCCTTCGTTGATGCGCTGTGATACCACTGCCCGGCAGGCGATAGCACCGTTGACATTGTAAATCTCAATCCAGTCATTATCCTCGACCCCCATCTTGCGGGCGTCAATTTCACTGATCCAGACAATAGGGCCACCCCGTGAAAGGGTCTGCATCAACAGATTTTCCGAATAGGTACTATGGATACCCCATTTCTGATGCGGGGTAATCCAGTTCAGAGCAATCTGCGGATTGCCGTTGTCTTTCTCATCCAGGACCGGGCTTATGGTCTTGGTATTGATCGGCGGTTTATAGACACAGAATCCTTCGCCAAAATCACGCATCCAGCTGTGATCCTGATAGAATTGCTGCCGTCCGGTCATGGTTCGCCACGGAATCAGCTCATGAACGTTGGTATAACCTGCATTATAGCTCACATGCTCATCTTCCAGTCCCGACCATGTGGGCGATGAGATGATCTTGCGTGGCTGGGCCTGAACATCACGGAAACGAATTTTCTCTTCCGCTTTGGGCAGGGCCAGATGTTTATGTTGTCGCCCGGTAAATTTCTCCAGCGCATTCCAGGCTTTCACCGCCACCTGACCATTGGTTTCTGGAGCAAGCGAGAGAATAACCTCGGTTGCATCTATGTCAGTCTCGATCCGCGGCATACCTTTAGATACACCTGCATCGGTGACGACCCGGTTTAATTCGCCGAGGAATTCATATTCCGGCTCCGTATTCCAGGCAATGCCTTTGCCGCCGTTACCGACTTTGGTCAACAGTGGCCCAAGGGCGGTGAATTTCTTATAGGTATCAGGATAATTCCGCACCACATCAACATAGGCTGGCATGGTTTTTCCGGGAATGGGATCAATTTCACCTTTGTTCCATTCCTTGACATCAATACCCTGCGCTAGTTCCGCCGGAGTATCATGGAGGATCGGCAAGGCCACTACATCAGTCTCCTCGCCCAAATGAGATGGGCAGAGTTCAGAGAATTTTTCTGCAATGCCTTTATAGATGTCCCAATCACTGCGGCTTTCCCAGGCCGGATCAACCGCACGACTCAGGGGATGAATGAAGGGATGCATATCCGAAGTATTCAGATCGTTCTTCTCATACCATGTGGCAGAGGGCAGCACGATGTCCGAATAGAGACAGGTGGTCGACATGCGGAAATCGAGCGTCACCACAAGGTCAAGCTTGCCTTCGGGCGCCTCGTCATGCCAGACAACCTCACTAGGTCGCTTGTCACCATTCTCGGCAATATCCTTGCCCATTATGCCGTTCTGGGTGCCGAGCAGATGTTTCAGCATATATTCATGACCCTTGCCACTGGATCCCAGAATATTTGACCGCCAGACAAACATATTACGGGGAAAGTTTCTCGGATCATCAGGATCTTCACAAGACATCTGTAAAGAGCCGTCTTTCAGGCGACCAGAAATATATTCTGCGGTTGGTTTTCCGGCCTCTTTCGCCAGCTTAGTGATCTCAAGTGGATTTTCCTGTAACTGCGGGGCGGACGGCAACCAGCCCATTCTTTCAGAACGGATATTACAGTCGATCAGGGAATAATCCTGCCATTTTTTCTTGTCTGCCAATGGTGAAAGAATTTCATCCACAGCCAGCTTCTCATAACGCCATTGATTAGAATGATTATAGAAAAAAGATGTTGAATTCATGTGCCGTGGGGGACGATGCCAGTCTGTAGCAAAGGCCAGCGGCTGCCAGCCGGTTTGTGGACGCAGTTTCTCCTGACCCACGTAATGAGCCCAGCCACCGCCTGACTTGCCAACACATCCACACATGACCAGCATGTTGATCACGCCCCGGTAATTCATGTCCATATGATACCAATGGTTCATGGCCGCTCCGATGATGATCATGGAACGTCCCCGGGTCTTGTCTGCATTTTCAGCAAATTCGCGGGCCACCTTGATAATTTTTTCACGGGGAACACCGGTTATTTTTTCCTGCCATGCCGGGGTATAGGGCGCATCGTCATCATAACTTTTCGCCACATTGTCACCGCCAAGGCCGCTGTCAACACCGTAATTGGCCACCATCAAGTCAAAGACCGTGGCAACATATTTGTCGCCGTCTCTGGTTTTAACCTTACGAACAGGAATATTGTGAAATAAAACACTGTCATGGTCGGTGGCCGTAAATATAGGCTGTTCATGTTCCAGATTACCGAAATAGGGGAAGCCAACAGACAATATTTCATCATGCTTCTTTACCAGAGACTTCAACGGCCAGATTTCATTACCATCTGCCAGGTTTTTGGATTCCAGATTCCAGTTACCATCTTCACCCCAGCGCGAGCCAATAGTGCCCTTGGGTATAACAACCTTGTCCGTGTTGGCATCAATGACCGTTGATTTCCACTCAGGATTATTTTCCTGATCAAGATTATCTTCAAAGTCGGAGGCCCGGAGGGTCCGGCCCGCAACATAGACACCGTCCTGTTGATCGATCTGCACAAGGAACGGCATGTCTGAATATAGTCTGGTATAATCGTCAAAATAATCGCTCTGGGCATTGGTATGAAATTCGCTCAGAATCACATGGCCCATAGCCATGGCCATAGCCGCGTCAGTACCCTGGCGGGGATTAAGCCAGATATCGCTCAGTTTGGCGACCTCGCTGTAGTCGGGGGTGACGGCGACAGTCTTGGCCCCTTTGTAGCGCACCTCGGTAAAGAAGTGGGCATCGGGAGTTCTGGTTTGCGGAACATTTGAGCCCCAGGCCATAATATAAGATGAATTATACCAGTCAGCACTTTCCGGAACATCAGTCTGCTCGCCCCAGGTTTGCGGGGATGCTGGCGGCAGGTCACAGTACCAGTCATAGAAACTTAAACAGACCCCGCCAATCAGCGACAGGTAACGCGATCCGGCGGCATAGGACACCATGGACATGGCTGGTATGGGAGAAAAACCAACGATCCTGTCAGGGCCATAGGTTTTGACAGTATAGATATTGGCCGCCGCGATGATCTCATTTACCTCATCCCAGCTGGCCCGAACCATGCCGCCCAGCCCACGAACCTGTTTGTATGATTTGGCTTTTTCCTGATCCTCGACAATATTTGCCCAGGCGATAACCGGATCGGTATAGACATTTTTAGTCTCCCGCCACAGTTTAAGAAGCCGGCTGCGGATCATGGGATATTTCACCCGTGCCGAACTGTAAAGATACCAGCTATAGCTCGCGCCACGGGAACAGCCCCGTGGTTCATGATTTGGCAAGTCGGGCCGGGTACGGGGATAATTGGTTTGCTGGGTTTCCCAGGTCACCAGGCCGCCTTTGACATAAATTTTCCAGCTGCATGAGCCGGTACAATTTACTCCGTGGGTGGAACGCACAACCTTATCATGGGACCATCGCCCACGGTAAGCCCGCTCCCATCCCCGGTCTTCATTGGTGGTAATACCATGACCGTCTGAAAAAGTTTCAGGTTTTTCTCTGGTCAGATAAGTCAGTTTATCCAAAAAATGGCTCATATCTTTATTCTCTCAATTAAACTTTGTAGTATTACGGATTTTTCACATAGGCCCCTGGACGCAGGTAAAACCACCAGTTGATGACGATGCAAACACCATAAAAAATGGCAAACCCATAAAGGGCCAGTTCCGGGGTTGCGGCCTTGATTTCTTCGCCCAATACTTTGGGGATGATGAAGGCACCGTATGCCGCCACCGCAGATGTCCAGCCCAGCACAGGGCCAGCCTGTTCCTTGTCAAAGACCATAGCAATGGTGCGGAAAGTTGACCCATTACCAATACCAGTTGCAGCAAAAAGTACCAGAAACAGGATCAGGAAGGGAATGAAAAATTCTTCCGGGGTGGCCGAGGCATAGGCCAATTTCATGTAATACGCGACCCCCAAAGCACAGGCCACCATCACAACAGAAATATACTGGGTGACACGGGCGCCGCCAAATTTATCGGCAATCATACCACCGATGGGCCGGATCAGAGCACCGATGAACGGACCTGTCCAGGCAAACATCAAGGCACTTGGGCCATTGGGGTTAGCCAGATCATGGGTCATAACACCATCCACCACCACATGCTGATACCCGAAGATGACTTTAATCGCCAAACCAAAGGCGGCCGCAAATCCGATGAAAGATCCAAAAGTCATGGTGTAGATAACTGTCATGGCCCAGGTATGTTTGTCCTTAAATATTTTATACTGATGTTTCAAGCTTTCTCCGACCTGGCCGGGGATCAGCTTCAGCAAAAATACGGTCAGGGCGATCACAATGGGCAGCACAATCCACTTGCTCATGCCAAAGCCGGACGTGGGTAGTCCCGACGCTGTTTCCGGTAGCATTAACCACAAACCACAAGCCGCCGCCACAAAGCCTAATATCAGCATGAAAGTAATCTGACCGAAGGCACTGGCAGGATTCCCGACATCGGGCGATACATGCTCGTCGGTAATATTATTCATGCCAAACCAGCCTGCAAAAGCCAGTGGCACCAAAAATAATAACCAGACAAATCCGGCATTATGGATATAGGTTTCAGTACCCGCCGGGATTTTACCGATCAAGGTTCCACTGGTATTTTCCAGTATCATCGGATCACCGCCAAAAATGCCAAATGTCATGAACAACGGCACCAATATCTGCATGGTTGTCACCCCAAAATTCCCCAAACCCGCATTCATCCCCAAGGAATAGCCCTGAATTTTTTTCGGAAAGAAAAAGCTGATATTGGACATGGAGGAAGCAAAATTACCACCACCAAAGCCGGACAGAAAGGCCAGAATCTGAAACTGCCACAATGGCGTATTAATATCCTGCAGGGCAAACCCGGCCCCTATAGCCGGGATCATAAGCAGAGCCGTGGTAAAGAAGATGGTATTACGCCCCCCCGCAATACGAATGAAAAAGGTGCTGGGAATACGGAGTGTCGCCCCGGTTAGCCCTGCTATGGCCATAAGAGTGAAAAGTTCCCCCTTGGCGATGGGAAAACCCAGATTCAGCATCTGAACTGTAATGATGCCCCAGTAAAGCCAGACCGCAAAGCCGCACAACAGGCTTGGTATTGAAATCCACAGATTTCTATTGGCAATCGCCTTGCCACGACTTTGCCATTCTGCCGCGTCTTCCGGGTTCCATTGTTTAATATCTTCAGCCATGTTTTTATCCTTAAACTTTTTACTCTATGAAAAAGAGCGGGGGAGAATTCCCCTCGCTCTATATCTTGTTCAATTGTTAATTCTGCTCATTCGCTAACTTGTCAAGTTCAGGCAGATAACGCGGTCCATGCAATTCGGGCATATCCCTGCGGTTCATCTGTGCGATTGAGACATGCATCCAGACCAGCGCAATCCCGATCAAAATGGTCAGCAACATGAAACAGCTTGTCCAGACACCGATCAAGTCATTCATTATACCGAAACATATGGGCAGGAAAAACCCGCCCAGACCCCCGATTAGACCAACGATGCCGCCAACGGATCCCACATGATCCGGATAATAAACCGGAATATGCTTGTAAACCGCCGCCTTGCCCAGTGACATAAAGAAACCAAGCACAATGGTCAGGGAGACAAACATCCACAGCGGGATGGTCATATTAAATTCTATGGGGCCATTGATCCCGGCAACAGAATAATCCGTCGCCGGATAGGACATGATGAAGGTACAGGAGACACAGGCTATGAATGTCCAGTACATGACCCTTCGGGCGCCTAATTTATCTGATAGCCATCCGCCCAGTGCCCGGAAAACACTTCCCGGCAACGCATAACATGCCGCCAGCATGCCGGCGGTTTTCAACTCAAGACCGTAAGCCCCGACATAATAACGTGGCAGCCATAAAGCCAGAGCGACAAAAGCCCCAAAGACAAAGAAATAATACAACGAGAAACGCCAGACCTGTAAATTCTTTAATGGTTCCATTTGCTCCCGAAAGGAGGCATGCTTGACACCATGTTCACGGCGATGGCGCAACGATGGGTCATCCTTGGTAAAGATAAAGAATAATACTGCGGTAACTATCAAAATAATGGAATATACTTGAGCCACCCCTTGCCACTGACCATCCATGGCAATAAGAAGAAACGGCGCCCCAAAGTTTGTCACCGCCGCCCCCACGTTACCCATGCCAAAAATACCCAGTGCCGTTCCCTGACGTTCTTTGGGATACCATGTGGAGACATAAGTTATACCAACGGCAAAACTGCCGCCTGCAAGACCAACCCCCAATGCCGCAACGAGAAACATGGGGTATGTGGAAACCTTGGTCAGCAGGTAAGCTGCCACGGCAGTGATTACCATCTGAAAGGTATAGACAATCCGCCCACCGTACTGATCCGACCAGATACCTAAAAATATCCGGCTCAGGGAGCCGGTGAGGATGGGTGTTGCCACCAAAATACCAAACTGGGTGTCATTCAGGCCCAAATCCGCCTTTATTTTCAGGCCAATGATGGAAAACATCGTCCAGACGGCGAAACAGACAGTAAAGGCCAATGTACTGCTTGTTAAGGCCTGTCTCTGTTCAGACAGTGTTACATTCTCTACATGCATGACTAATTCCTAATTTGACTACATATATATTCAAAAAAATTCTAATGGCCGGATATTAGGGGATGAAAGCCACTATTTATTTGACTTTGGTCAAGTAGTTTACAAAATTTATAAAATATTACTTCGGGACTGATGACAAGAAGTCTTGTGGCTTTTGGGAAACTGCCCTAATATTAAGTTGGGTATCAATCAACAATAAAATGTGTGTATATGAAAAAGACGCTTCTTTATCTCGGCAATGCCCTGCACAGAATGCAGGCGGAGCGTGGGAGTGCTGTGCTTTTTGTCAGCAGTAAAGGCAAATTATTTAAAAAGGAATTGCAGGAAGCCTTTGAGCAGTCTCATGCTGCCTTTGAAGATATTCGTCTGGAATTAAAAGGATGGTACCAAAACCATGACTTTGATGATGAATTTCTCGATAAAATGAAAATCGTTCTGGATAATACCGAAACTGTAAAATCCCGCCGCAACAGAATCCTGAACCTTGAATTCAATCCCACCGAAATAATCAGCGGATACAGCCATAATGTCATCAGTCCCCTGATGGATATTATGGTTCTGGTGGCTCTGTCAAATAAAGATAATGATCCGGCAAAAGTCAGTGCCTATGCCTATTTTTTACAGCTCAAGGAAAAATTAGGCCGCATCAGGGCACTGGGTGTCCGTGGACTGGTGACCAACTCTTTCGGCAATCAGGAATTTCTTGATCGGTTTCGTTTTCTCATTTCCGAACAGGACAGCTTCAAACGCACCTTTTTTGCCATGGCAGATGACAAACAAAAAAGACTTTATGAAAGCATTATGCATGGCAATGCTGTCCGCAGATTAGTAGAAATACATGACGGCCTGAGAAAGGGGCAAAAAATTACTCTCCCGGACATCACCTCCACTGACTGGTTCAGCCTGACCTCGGAAAAAATGGATCTCATGAAAAGGATTGAGGAAAAACTGGTAGAAACCCTGCCAAGGAATGATGTGCCAGAAGACGACCAGTCCCAGGCTTCCCAAATCCAGGTCACCCGCGTGGTGGAGGGCATAAGTTCACACCAAAGGGATTTTATTGAGGAACTGCCTTTTTTCATGAATTTACCTGAAGATATTACCTCCAGCCTGCTACAACATGCTCAGGTCAGGGAATATAAAAAGGGCAAGCTACTATTTCTGGAAGGTGAAGTTTCAAGCCGCCTTCATATTATCCTCAGTGGCTGGATAAAATTATTCAAAGGCACCTCAAGCGGGGACGAAACCGTGCTGCAAATGCTCACGTCTGGCGACATGGTGGCAGAATCGGCGGTTTTTCTTAATGCCACCTATCCGGTCAGTGCTCAGGTTGCAAAAAAAGCGGTTGTTCTGACCCTGCCCGCGCCGATTATTCGCGAAAGAATAAAACAACATAACGAACTGGCTCTCCGGGTGTTGGACGGTATCTCCCAACATTCTCATAGCCTGATTCAGGAATTTGAAAATATCCGGCTTAAGCCGGCCGCAGAACGGGTTGGCTGGTTCCTGCTGAAACTATTGCTGGATCAGGGCAAGGTGCCAGACCTTATTGAATTGCCCTATGACAAATCACTGATTGCCTCATATCTGGATATGAAGCCAGAAACCTTTTCCCGCACCCTGAAGCGATTTAAGGATAATGGGTTTGAAATAAACAAGAATTCTGTAATTCTGCCAAATATTAACGCGCTGTGCGGATTTTGTGATCATGACCTTGCCGCTGCTTGTACCAAACACGGCACCCCGGAGTGTCCCAATCCCGATTGCCGTATGGACACTGGTGACAATTTCAAATAAATTTTCCATTGATTCACAATATTTGATCCATATCAACTGTGGATTTCTTTTTGTACTTTATGTATAATACAGAGTGTTGGGGCATTGTCTGCTTGATGATGCTCTGCTCCGAAGCCTTCGAACCTAACCCCGTGATCGGATATGGTTTGCTGGCCGCAGGGTTAATATAGTCCTGCCGGGTTATGGTGAAAACACCGTAGCCTCCCGAATTTGGAAAGGAGACTATAAATGAATTCAGAACCAATTACCTTGGTTGATAACCATGACAGGGCGTTTCCCTACCTGCGCCTGTCGGTCACAGATATCTGCAATTTCCGCTGTGAATATTGTCTGCCTGATGGCTATCATTGCAGCAGCAAACCCAAATTCCTGACTGTGCCGGAAATTCGGCGACTGGTGACGGCCTTTGCCGAGCTGGGGGTTTGGAAAATCCGGCTGACCGGCGGCGAACCGAGCGTACGCAAAGATTTTTCAGACATCATTAAGCTGGTATCCCAGACGCCGGGCATTTCGACCACGGCCTTTACCACCAACGGCTACCGGCTTAAGGATAATGCACAAAAATGGTTTGATGCAGGTATGAGAAACCTCAACGTCAGCATTGATAGCCTGAATCAGACCACATTCCATAAAATTACTGGCCATGACAGGCTCAATGATGTTTTGGCGGGCGTCGAAAAATCACTTGAGGTTGGCTTTGAGTCGGTGAAGGTAAATGTGGTGCTGTTAAAGGGGGTTAATGACACGTCACTTGACCAATATCTTGATTTTGTCAAAGGACGGCCCATAACCGTCCGTTTCATTGAACTGATGCAGACTGGCGATAACCTGGACTATTTCAGAAAACGCCATCTGTCAGCAGATGTATTTCGTACCAAATTGATCGAACAGGGATGGATAGAAAATATCCGCCTGAATGGTGCCGGACCAGCAGTAAATTTCACCCACCCAGATTATCAGGGAGCTATTGGCCTGATCGCGCCCTATTCAAAAGATTTCTGTCTGGGCTGCAACCGTCTGCGGATTACGGCTACTGGCGATCTTCGCCTGTGCCTGTTTGGGAATATTGGCATTCCGCTCAGAGATCTTTTGCAGAGCGATGGCCAAAAACAGCAATTGCAGGCCCGGGTCAAGAAACAGCTGAATTATAAAAAATCATCCCATTTCCTCGCTCAGGGGGAAACCGGTCTGATCCCCAACCTGTCATCTACGGGAGGTTAACCTCAAATGTTGTCCTATGCAGAGGCCCTGAAAATAATGCTGTCGGGCGGGGAAGCCCCTGCCACACAGACTGTCTCCCTTGATCACGCCCTTGGCCATATTGCGGCAAAGAAAATCACTGGTACGGAAAATATTCCGCCCTTCAATAATTCGGCCATGGACGGCTATGCCGTAAAAAGCGAAAGCGTGCAGGCGGCATCGGCAGATAGCCCTGCCGTTCTGAAGGTGGACGGCAGCACCATGGCAGGTGATAGTCCTTCTGTGGGCGGAACTGGTGCCTGGGAAATTATGACAGGTGCGCCGGTACCGGATGCCTATGACGCAGTTATCAGGATCGAGGATACCAATATTCTTGAGACAAATAACCAGAAAAGGCCCACAAAAATTTCTGTTTCAGCAGAAGGCTTTCCCGGAAAGAATATCCGAAAAGCCGGAACTGATTTCTGCCCCGGTGACCTGTTGATCGAACAGGGGACAGAAATCACGCCCAATCACATCATGGCACTGGCGGCATTGGGACAGGATAATATACCAGTCACTATCCCGCCAAAAGCCGCCCTGATCAGCACCGGCAAGGAACTGGTGGATGACATGGACCAGACTTTGCAGCCGGGACAAATCCGCAACAGCAATGCACCCTATCTGTTGCAAAGCCTGAGATCTTTCGGCATAGACGCCACTAACGAAGGCACTATTTATGATGAGCCGGAAAAATTTGAGCAGAAAATGGAGGAAATCCTCAGCAAGGACGTTCATATCATTCTATCCACCGGTGCCGTTTCCATGGGTCGCTATGACTTCATCCCCGACGGACTAAGGGCTATGGGTGCTGAAATTCTGTTTCACAAGGCAGCCATCCGGCCCGGAAAACCTGTTCTTTTTGCCCGCTTCCCGGACGGCACCTGTTATTTTGGCCTGCCCGGAAACCCGGTTGCATCTGCCGTGGGACTACGTTTTTTTGCCTACCCCCTGATCAGGAAAATGCGCGGACAGGAACCGGAAAAATCTCTTTCTGCCGTGTTGAAAAATGATTTTTCCAAAGAGTCCCTGTTTCGCTTTTTTCAGAAGGCACATTGTAAGCATAATAAGGAGGGCAGACTTACGGTGGAAATTCTGCCCGGTCAGGAATCCTTCAAAATCAAACCCATGCTGGATCAGAATTGCTGGGCCATTGTACCGGAATATGGCTTGTCTTTGAATGCGGGCAGTATGATTGACATTTATCCGCTCTATCAGGACTTTGGCGCAAGGGAATAGTCATGAAACTTCGCATTGACCCTGAAAAAATCAGCTACCGAATTGATCTTGATGAGCTGGAACTGTTGCTGAAGCAAGGAACCCTACAGGAAATAACCCCACTACCGGAAGCCAGTCTAACCTATAAAATCATTTGTTTGCCTGCGGGATCATCTCCTGATTTTCAGGCCCGGGACGGAGAGTATATATTATCCTTGTCAAAAGATGTTATGGAAGACCATAAAGCTGCGCTGCCATCCCTGAAAGGCATCATTAATGAATTTGATGACAGCGTAATAGTTGCCCTTGAGATCAATCTGAAGAAAAAAATCAAACATTCCTTAGAATAATGATATAGCCCAAAACACCGAGGCTCAAAGCCCAGAAAACCATATAGAAAATCATCGCGCGTTTGGCCTTCTTCTTCTCAAACCATGTGCGTGGCTGCACGCCTTTAAACAAAAACACCAGCTTGGCCGACAGGTTGACACAGACAATATTCACCGCCAGCAACAGGGCCGCCCCCCCAGCAAGATCATAGTGTCCGGCCCCGAGCATGATCCCGATTGTTGCTCCCGGCGGTAAAAGTGCAACCGCCACCATGACCCCGACCAGAACGCTTGAAATGCCACTGGCCAGCGACAGCACCGCAGCGGCCCCTGAAACCAGCGCCAAGGCAATGCTGCCAAAACCAACCACGGTGCGAGCGAGAAGTTCCGGGCCTTGCAATTCCCCGGGCCAATATGTTCCCCATGCAAGCCCTAATGAAAAACTCAAGACCAGGGCGACCAGAAACCCGACCGCCAGAGTTTTTAAAGCCCCCCACATCATATCAAGATCCCCCAGAGCCGTGGACAGGGCAAGGGCAAGATTGGGCCCCAGTAGCGGGGCGATCACCATGGCACCAATGACCACAGCAATATTATTTTCGATCAGACCAATCCCGGCGACGATTGTGGAAAAAATTACCAACAGAATGTAACTGGTGCTGATCTCGGCCCCGCGCGATACATCGGCATATAATTCGTCCCGGCTGACCCCGGAAAATTCTCTGGGGGGCTTGGATTTTTTACCGTTTTCGCTGCCCTGAACCGGGTCTGCTGTCTGGGCTGTTCCCGTCTTGACCTTGTCTGCGGGTTTTGGCAGGATCGCTTCCACCGGTTGCAGTACGATGCGGATAATCTGGTTTTTCAGAAACAGCTCCTGCAAACGATCGGTTACAGACTGGGTATCCTGGGTCCTGACCAGAAGCGCATAGCTCAAACCATCCGGTCCCACCGGCCAGGTATCAACGGTTTTGTTGATCAGCTTGACTTTCTGCGCCAGATCGCCGGCACCTTTACGAATATGTATCTGAATTATTCTGTGTGACATTCTTGCCCCTTCTCATAAGGTTATAGCATAGAATATTTTAATGGGATATGCTTTAGCCATGAGTGACAAATTGACAAAACTACTTGAGCAGCTTGGCGCAATTCTGGAAGACCGGTTAAGCGTTGCCGAGGCGGTTCGCCAGCATCACGGCGAAGAAATGACTCATTATGATGTCTGCCTTCCCGATGCAGTGGCATTCCCGAAAAATACCGAAGAAGTCAGCAAGATCGTCAAGCTTTGCCATCACTTTGAAATTCCGGTCATACCCTTTGGTGCCGGAACCGCACTGGAAGGACATTTTCTGGCTGTGCGTGGGGGGATCACCCTTGATTTTTGCCAGATGAATCATATCGTCTCTCTTAACGCCCAGGACATGGACTGTACGGTCGAAGCAGGCGTTACCCGCAAACAGCTCAATCATGAACTGCGCGACAGCGGGCTGTTCTTTGCCATTGATCCCGGGGCTGATGCGACCCTTGGCGGTATGACGGCTACCCGGGCGTCTGGAACCAATGCAGTCCGTTACGGCACCATGCGGGAAAATGTAATTGCCGTGAAAGCGGTCATGGCCGACGGCACCATTATCACAACTGCCGCGCGGGCAAAAAAATCTGCTGCTGGTTACGACCTTACCCGGCTTCTGGTGGGGTCTGAGGGAACCCTTGGCATTATTACGGAAATTACCGTTCGGCTTTACGGACTGCCCGAAGCCATGTCAGCCGCCGTCTGCCCCTTTGGCAGTCTGGAGGGAGCCGTGGATACTGTTGTTGAGGTCATTCAGATGGGCATCCCCATAGCGCGTATCGAATTGATTGATGAATTGCTGGTCGATCTTATCAACGGTTTTTCTGGTCTGGATTATCCGGTGGAACCCACATTATTCATGGAATTTCACGGGTCTGAAACCGCGGTACAGGAGCAGGCGGAAATGGTCGAGGAAATTGCCATTTCCCACGGCGGGCACGGATTCCAGTGGGCTACCCGTTCCGAAGACCGCTCCAAATTATGGCAGGCCCGCCATGACGGGTTCCTGTCAGTACGCGCTGCCTTTCCCGGCAAAGATTTCTGGGTAACTGATGTTTGCGTACCCATTTCCAGACTGGCAGAATGTATCGCCGAAACCCGCAAAGATATAGACGCAGCGAATATTATCGCACCCTTGGTCGGCCATGTGGGTGATGGAAATTTTCACATGACCATCCCCTATGACAAGGCGGACCCCAAAGATGTGACGCGCATCGAACAGATAAACCAGCGACTTGTTGAACGGGCAATCAGGATGGGCGGCACTTCTACCGGGGAACATGGTATCGGGCTGGGCAAAAAGCAATATATGGAACTTGAGCATGGCGCGGCTCTGGACTATATGAAAATCATCAAAAGAGCGTTAGACCCGAATAATATCCTCAACCCCGGCAAGATATTTGACTTATAGGAAATGGTTTCATGACCAAAAAATCTGATCAGGAATGGCAGGACAGTCTGAATGAAGCCGCGTATCAGGTGACCCGCTGCGGCGGCACAGAGCGGGCCTTCACAGGAAAATACTGGAACCATAAGAACAGCGGCAGCTATGTTTGTGTCTGTTGTGCAACCCCCCTGTTCAACTCAAAGACCAAATATGACAGCGGCAGCGGCTGGCCGAGTTTTTCTGACGTAATCGAAAAAAATAACATCATAATCAGCAGCGACAAATCGCTCGGCATGGTCCGTGAAGAAGTGAAATGTGCCGCCTGCGATGCCCATCTGGGCCATCGCTTTCCTGATGGCCCGGAACCCACTGGGCTGCGTTATTGTATTAATTCCGCCTCACTGGACTTTCGCAGCGATTAAGTCTTTCAAATCAGAGACAACCCGGGCACTCATTTCGGTAATGGGGGCAAGGGCAGCAGAGATTTCGTCAAATCTGGCATCCAGACTCATTTTTTCTATGTTCGCTGCCATTTGACCAACCTGCATGGCCCCGATCTGCATACTGCTGGATTTCAGGGTATGGGCCTCACGGCGCAGGGTCGGGGCGTCTCTTGTCCTGATGGCTTCTGATATATGGGGAATCACTTGATCGGCCATTACGATATAACTTCTCAGTACGGCTATAAAGCTGTCACCCGTCATTGATTTAAGCATATCGAGCACCTCCGGCTCAATGAGACAGGCCCGGCGATCCGCTTTGCTGATTTTGTCTTTTTTTGCTCTTTCTACCAAAATAGCCGTCAGCCAGCGAGACATGACATCAATCATCATTTCAGGCTGAACGGGCTTTGAAATATAATCATCCATACCTGCGGCGAGACATTTTTCTTCATCCCCCCTCATGGCATTTGCGGTAAAGGCGATGATAGGCGTATGTTTCAGAGCATTTTTTTTCTCATAATCGGTGATTATTCCTGTGGCCTCATATCCATCCATTTCCGGCATCAGGCAATCCATCAATATGAGATCAAACTTCCTTT